>JARRPE010000090.1:0-5676 GCA_037383205.1 Methyloceanibacter sp. | reverse complement strand
CCCTGATCCTGGGGCAGCCAGCGCCAGCGCTCCATGTTCAAGAGGATTTTCTTGATGTCTGTGGTGTTCCCGGCGTTGCCCAGGTGAGGATTGTTCAGGAGCCGCCGCGTGCTGGAGCCGACGACGCCGTCGGCCGTGGTGTTGTGCGTCTTCTGGAAGCGCTTCACCGCCTCGCCGACCGCCTCGTCGTAAAGCTCTGGGTCGCTGCCTTGAGGCACGTTGAGGCGCGTCCTTAAGACGGCGACCTGCGGGTCGGCGTCGCCGAAGCGGAGCAGCGGGCCGTCCGGAATCTGGATCTCGGGTTTCTTGGTCGCGGTCTCGGCGTGGCCGCCGCGCAGCGCGAGGAGCTTCCGGCGCAAGGCTTCGAATTGCGGATGCTGTGGCTGGAAGCTGCGCAAATACGCGCCGGCGTCCGACCGGTAGGCGATCGATTGGATGACCTCGGCCGGCTTGGGGAGCACTAGGGTCGGATCGAGATTGCGCGAGATGCTTTGGGGCTTGATGCGGCCGCCGCGGGCATCGCGGGCGTAAGTGAGAACGGCGTGGCTGATTTGAATCTCCGCCGTGGCGAGCGTGTCCTCGGCGCGGCCGTTCAATTCGCTCGGATCGGGGAGCCTGTAGTCGGCCGAGTCCAGGCCGTAGTCGTCCGCACGTTGGATCTCGGCCATCGCGGATTTGCCGCGGGGTGTGAGCCCTTGCGCATTCACCCATAGAAGCGGGCGGTCCGGGTCGGCGTAATAGTCCACGAGCGCGGCCTTTTCATCGGGCTTAAGGCCGACCGTGGCCGGACCACCCTCCGACAGCCGTGCCTGCACCGCTTGGCGAAGAGGATAGGTGGGTCGGGCCGGTCCGGCGACGGATGGTGCCTGCATGACGGCATCGGGCGTTGCGAGGCTCGTGCCCGATTGGAGCGTCTGCATACGGAGAAGTTCGGTGCTGCGCGTGTCGGCGCCCAACATGGCGGTGCTTGTCACGCCGTCATCCGCGGCCGCCTCGGGTAGCGCCGGCAGCGCCGAGCAGAGAAGCGTCAGTGCGATTGCGTAATTGGGCTTCATGGCACCAGTCCCCCTCTGTCTTAGTTTGGCCGCGCTTCCAGTCCGATCTCCCGCATCTTGCGGTAGAGCGTGGACCGTCCGATGCCAAGCCTCTTGGCGATCTCCGTCATGCGGCCGCGATAGCGTCCGAAGGCGAGACGGATCATGTCCGCCTCGACGTCCTCGAGAGACCGGATGTCCCCGTTCGCGCTGAGGGCGGGAATGCCGACCGAGTCCTTGCCGTTGCGCGACGGCACATGGATGGTCTGCGGCGTGTCGGGCGATTGGCCGAGCATGACGGGGCCCTCAATGTGGGGGGTCGGATCCTGCGGCGCCGGAGCCGGGGGTACGGTCACTGCGTAGCCTTCCACGTGCGCCGCGATCTGCGGAAATTCGCTGACCGTCAGCATGGGCGTGTCGGCGAGCACAACGGCGCGGAACACGGCATTCTCAAGCTGGCGGATGTTGCCGGGCCAGCTATAGCGCTGGAGCATCGCTTCGGCCTCCGCGTCGATGCCATCGATGCGCTTGCCTTCCTCGGCGGCGAATCGTGCCGTGAAGTGACGAATGAGTTCGGGAACGTCCGCCAGGCGCTCGCGCAAGGGCGGCACCCAGATGGGGAAGACGTTCAGGCGGTAATAGAGGTCCTCGCGGAAACGGCCCTCTTGCACCGCCTTGATCAGGTTCTGATTGGTGGCCGAGATCAGGCGGATGTCGACTTTGACCGATTGCTTGGCGCCCACGGGGTCGATCTCCCCTTCCTGCAGGGCACGGAGCAGTTTGACCTGGGCGTCGAGCGGCAATTCACCGATCTCGTCGAGGAAGAGGGTTCCTCCATCGGCCTCGACGAACTTGCCGATGCGCTTGTCGGTGGCGCCGGTGAAGGCGCCGCGCTCGTGGCCGAAGAGGATGCTCTCGACGAGGTTCTCCGGGATCGCGCCGCAGTTCACGGTGACGAAAGGCTTTGTCTTCCGAGCGCCTTCACCTTGGATCGCACGGGCAATCAGTTCCTTGCCCACGCCCGACTCCCCTTCGATGAGGACGGGGATGTTCGAGGAGGCGGCGCGCTGACCGACTTCGATCACACGCTCCATGGCCTCGCTACCTGCGATCAGATCGGAGAACCCGAGCTTGCCGTCGGCGGTCGCCTTCATGCGGCTGATCTCGTCGGCGAGCGCCTCGATCTTGAGCGCGTTCTTGATGGAGACTTCGAGCCGCTCGGGGCTGACGGGCTTGACCACGAAATCGACCGCGCCCGCGCGCATGGCCGCGATCGCGGCGTCGATGCTGCCATTGGCCGTCTGCACGATGACCGGCGGTTTTTTGGGGAGCGAGCGCATGGCGCTCAGGACGGCCATCCCATCCGGTCCGGGCATGACGAGATCTAGAAGGACGAGGGAGATATCGCCGGCATTGCCGGCTTGGAGCGCAGCGAGTGCCGCCTCGCCGCCATCGGCTGATTGCACCTCGTAGCCGAACCGCTTCGTCGTCTCTTCAAGAATACGGCGATGGGTAGGGTCGTCATCGACGACCAAGACGCACTTGGGCATGACGCAAGACTCACTGGTTACGCAAACAACTACTGGAGCAGGCGCCGCCTAGGCCGATACACTTGGGCTGTCGTAACCCCTGCTGTGCCAAAACAGTGCACTCGAAGGGTAAACATGTTCTTTATCGCAGTTCGATTTTGGGGAAACTGTTGCGAATGCGTAATTCCGCGTCCCACAACAAAGCGTTTTTGGCCCTTGCAGGCAGAGCACGCGGTACCCAAACTTAGCGCGAGGAATCGACGTATTTGGATGATAGCGAATCGTTAAAGACACCATTCGCGCGCCCGCCAAGAAGGACTTTTCAGACCGATGCTCCCCCGTTGTTTCGTCCCCGGACTATCTTCCTATGCTTCCTTGACGCACTCGCCGCCCGCGCTTGAAAAGGCCGGGGGAAAATCGGGAGAGGGCGCCGCGCTCGGCGACCTCCCGGAATGGAATCTCGGCGATCTCTACGACGC
This sequence comes from Methyloceanibacter sp., assembly GCA_037383205.1. GTDB lineage: Bacteria > Pseudomonadota > Alphaproteobacteria > Rhizobiales > Methyloligellaceae > Methyloceanibacter. The sequence continues at coordinate 2,634 of JARRPE010000090.1, read as the reverse complement.
CCCCGAAGCGCCCGCCCTCAAGGCCGATCTTGAGAAGGCCCGGCAGGACGCGGAGGCCATGCATGAGCGCTACGCGGGCAAGCTGGAGGTGCTGCTCGACGGTGGTGCGGGCGGGGACGCGCTGGCCGAGGCCGTGCGCAGCTTCGAGGCTCTGAACGACGTGCTGGGGCGGGTCGCGTCCTATGCGAGCCTACTCTACGCCGCCGACACGACGGATCCGCGGCGCCAGAAATTCTACGGCGATATCCAGGAGACGATCACGGCGATCTCCTCGCAGCTTCTGTTCTTCCCTCTTGAGCTCAACCGCCTTGACGATGCGGCCATCGAGAAGGCGCTCGCCACGCCGTCGTTCGGCCACTACCGGCCGTGGGTCGAAGATCTGCGCAAGGAGAAGCCTTATCAGCTCGAGGACAGGCTGGAGCAGCTGTTCCACGAAAAGGCGGTGACCGGGCGGGGCGCCTGGGACCGGCTCTTCAACGAGACCATGGCCAATTTGCGCTTCGAGGTGGATGGTAAAGAGCTGAGCTTGGAGCCCACCCTCAATCTTCTCCTCGACCCGCAGGAGAAGAACCGTAAGCACGCCGCCAAGGCGCTCGCGAAAGTGTTCAAAGACAATATCCGGCTCTTCACGCTGATCACCAATACGCTGGCCAAGGACAAGGAGATTTCCGATCGCTGGCGCGGGTTCGGGGATGTGGCCGACAGCCGGCACCTATCCAACCGTGTGGAGCGGGACGTGGTGGATGCACTGGTGGCCGCCGTGCGCGACGCCTACCCGAAGCTGTCCCACCGCTACTACGCCATGAAGGCCAAGTGGCTCGGCATGAATAAGCTGAAATACTGGGACCGCAACGCGCCGCTGCCCGAGGAGCCCAAACAGATCATCGGCTGGAACGATGCACGGGACACCGTGCTCACCGCCTATGGCGATTTCTCCCCGCGCATGGCCGAGATTGCCGGGCGCTTCTTCGACGATGGCTGGATTGACGCGCCGGTCCGCGAGGGCAAGCAGCAGGGCGCGTTCTCGCATCCCACCGTGCCGAGCGCGCACCCGTACGTGCTCTTGAACTATCAGGGCAAGCCGCGGGACGTGATGACGCTTGCTCATGAGTTGGGCCATGGGGTGCATCAGGTCCTTGCGGGCAAGCAGGGAGCGCTGATGGCGCCGACGCCGTTGACGCTGGCTGAGACCGCGAGCGTGTTCGGCGAGATGCTGACCTTCCGGAAGCTGCTCGACCAGGCGCCGTCCGCCCGCGAGCGCAAGGCGCTGCTCGCCGGGAAGGTCGAGGACATGCTCAACACGGTCGTCCGGCAGATCGCGTTCTACTGCTTCGAGCGGCAGGTCCATACCGAGCGCCGCGAGGGCGAGCTGACGAGCGAACGCCTCGGCGAGATCTGGATGGACGTTCAGCGCGAGAGCTTGGGGCCGGCAATCGAGCTCAAGCCGGAATACGAGACCTTCTGGTCCTACATTCCGCACTTCATCCACGCACCCTTTTATGTCTACGCGTACGCTTTCGGTGATTGTCTGGTGAATTCGCTCTACGCCGTGTACGAAAAAGCCGATGCGGGGTTCGCCGAGCGGTACCTGGAGATGCTGTCCGCGGGCGGAACCAAGCATCACAGGGAACTTTTGAAGCCGTTCGGCCTTGATGCATCAGAGCCCCATTTCTGGTCCATGGGGCTCAAGGTGATCGAGGGCTTTATTGACGAGCTCGAGGAGATGGACCGGGCGGCGGTCGCGGAGGCCTAAAGGACATGAGTCAGGTTGCGCTGGTTCCCCTGCTTGCTTGGGTCGCCGCGTTGATCTGTTGGGGGCTGGCGCTGTGGCGCGGCCCGCGTCCGCTGCCGCGCTGGTTCGTTCTGGATCGGGCGCTGCGCTACATTTTCATCTTTCCGCTCGGACTGCTCGGACTTTGGGCCTTCGTCGGCCATGTCATGTTTCCCGCCCAGGCCGCCGCCGCGATCGGCTGGCCGCCGAGCCCGTTCCAGTTCGAGGTGGGGTACGCCAATCTCGGGATCGGCCTTGCGAGCCTCTATGCGGCTTTCACGACGTTCTATGCGCGGGTCGCAGTGGCGATCGCCGCTTCGTGCTTCCTAGTCGGGGCAGGGATTGGCCACGTCCACGACATTATGGCCTACGACAACCTGACGGCCGGCAATGCCGGACCCATCCTAATCACCGACTTCCTCACGCCCATGGCCGTGCTGGGTCTGTTGATCGCCTCCGCGCGACGCCCAAGGCAGCGCCCGCGCTCGCCGGACTCTATCGCGCTCGATGCCGAGATCGAGGTGGCGCGCGACGCCATGCGCTCCTATCGCGAAGCGCTGGACAGGTTCGTCAAGAGCTAGGCCTCCAGGAAAGCGGCATACGGCCTACTCTCGCAGCACGTCCTCAATGCTGCGCGAAAATCTCCGTGCTGCCGTCCTTCTTCACAAGCAGTACGTCGAACGGCTCCGTCTTGCCGTCCGGCTGCTCCATACCGGGCGAGCCGAGCGGCATGTCGGGCACGGTTAGCCCGACGGCGTCGGGGCGTTCTTCCAGCAGTCTTTTTATATCGCCCGCCGGAACATGGCCTTCGATGGCGTAGCCGTCGATCAGCGCCGTGTGGCAGGAGGCGAGTTTCGGCCCGA
>JARRPE010000089.1:0-5678 GCA_037383205.1 Methyloceanibacter sp. | reverse complement strand
GCTCGATGAGCCCGTTAGGACAACGCTTAAAAGTCGCAGACACCTAGGCAACTTTGACCAAAGCCTCACTAAGGCGGAAAAAACGGCCGTCATCCGAGATCTTGAGAATGCTCGGGAACAGGCGCAACAGGCCAACCCACGCTAGAGAGCAAACATCGCCGGCTTGCTCACCTTCGTAGAGGCTCGGCGCAGCACTGTGAATACGGCTAGTCTGACCGACCTATGGGCGGCATTATGACCTAGGTCCCGGAACAAATTTTGCGCAATTAGAGTTTCGAAACAGCGGGATACGTCCGCAATTTGGCACCCAGATCAGAGGGAATCTCAGGATGAGTAACCTACTTAGCGCTTTGATTTTTGCAGCTGCCTTGATGTTTGGATTGGGAACCGCTTCGTCATTTGCTTACGCGTGTGACCAACAGTCCGCCCAGGCGGAGGATGGAACTGGCTTGGTTCAACTAGCCATGGACGAAGATAGCTCCGATGACGATAGCTCGGACGACGACGGCTCCGATGATGACGGCTCCGACGGCGACGGCGAGTAGCCTTACGCCTGTTACGTGATTAAAGAACAAGCCCAGGGCGTTGACTTCGGTTGACGCCCTTTTTCGTTGAATGCAGGCGCTCGCTTAATCTTGGTGCATGACCGAGTCTGCTATGCTCGCTGATAGAACGAGTGGGAATCCGTCATGTTAGATTTTCTAGGCCCGGTCTCTGACCTCGTAAGCTGGCTGCCCGATGGGTTTGAGTATCCACTATTGTCCTTGTTTGCAGCTTGGTTCATTTGGCGCAGAGCAACAAAACTGGTCACGATCTTCGGCCTAGGTTTAGTGACTTGGGTCGCAATATCTTCGGCGCGTTCTTACGCTGACCATGGCGATCCGCACCTTGCGCTGCGCTCGGGCTTTGACACCCTAATCGAGCAGGTACGGCAAATTTTGAATTAGACATTCTAAGGCGCCCTGTCTGCTGGGGTGCCGTTTTTGAGTCCATCAGTTTGGCGAGATGCTGTCATCTGTTGCGCACGGCGTTTCGCATGCGGGCGATAACAGCCCGAAGATCCGGTAGTAGCGGGCTCTCGGGCCATGCTTCCGCGAAGCCGTCACATATGCTCTCGTAGTACCAAAGAGTGTCTTCTTTTTTGGGATTGAAGCGCTCGATAGTCATCGTCTTTGATCAAGTTTTTGCGCGTCTACGGAAGTATCGACTTCCGGCCCGGTCCACAATGCTTCGAACATTAGCGCACCGATAGGATTAGTGTAGATTCCATTTTCAATATTGGCCGTGATCCCCGCCGCCAGAAGCATGCCATCGGCACTCCGAACACACACTGGCGGTCCCTTAGTGAAAGCCGGATGACTCAGCTGCTGAAATTGACCAGCCGTGGTTTGTACTGCGATGCAGGTGACTTTTACATCGACCCGTGGGCGCCAGTTGAGCGTGCCGTGGTTACGCATGCTCATTCCGATCATGCTCGGTCAGGACATAAGAAATATCTTGCGGCAAAGGAAGGTGAGCACATCTTTCGCCTACGGCTTGGCGGAGAGCCTGAGTTCGATTTTGTGGAGTTCGGGGAGAGGCGCCATCTAAACGGTGTCACTCTCTCGCTTCACCCAGCAGGTCATATGACCGGCTCGGCTCAGGTGCGCATCGAACGCCGCGGTGAGGTATGCGTTGTTAGCGGTGACTACAAGCTACAAAGTGATCCCACGACGCGCATGTTTGAACCAATTCGTTGCGAAACATTCGTTACCGAATCTACGTTCGGTCTTCCAATTTTCCAGTGGCAGCCGTCGGACTCAGTTTTCGGTGAGATCAACGCATGGTGGTCGGCAAACAAGGCGGTTGGGAAGCCCACGGTGCTCTATGGGTACTCAGTGGGCAAGGCACAAAGACTGCTGGCGAGTGTTGATCCCGACATCGGTCCGATCTTCGGGCACGGCGCGATCATCAATGCCTGCGCTGCTTACCGCGCCTGTGGCGTAAGCCTTCCCGAGGTGCGCTCTGTGCAGTCCGCGGCATCGAAGTACAACTTGCGCGGAGCGCTTGTTGTCGCACCTCCCTCTGCACATGGCACGCCCTGGATTCGCCGGTTCGACAACGCTGCAACAGGGATGGCCTCGGGTTGGATGCGTGTACGCGGCATCCGTCGCCGCCGGGCGATGGACCGAGGCTTTACAATTTCGGACCATGTCGATTGGTTAGGGATGTTGGACACTATTCGGGCTACGGAGGCCGGTAGAGTGTGGGTGACACACGGTTACACCTCGCAGGTCGTCGACTACTTGCGTCAACTCGGATACGACGCCAAGGAGTTAATCACACAATTCCGTGGAGAAGTCGTGGATGATGCAGACGCTTCAGACCATGCAGTTACGATTGCCAAATGAAGCGTTTCGCCAAGCTTTTTGCCAAGCTGGATCAGACAACCAAGACCAACGCGAAGATCGCAGCTCTGGCCACTTACTTCACGGACGCCACGCATTCTGATGCGGCATGGGCAGTCTATTTTTTGAGTGGCCGAAAAGTTCGACGATTGGTATCGAGCAAACTGCTAAAGGTTTGGTCGGCAAATATGGCTGGCATCGAACCTTGGATGTTCGACGAATGCTACGAAGTCGTCGGCGATTTGGCTGAAACAATGGCGCTCATCTTACCGCCACGTCAGCGTGACGAGGACCTACCACTGAGTGTTTGGGTTGAGGAACGTCTGCTGCCACTTCGCGGAATGGACGAAGATCAGAAGCGGCAGGTGGTGGAGGCAGCCTGGAGTTGCCTTGGGGATGCTGAGCGATTTGTGTTCAACAAGTTGATTACTGGAGCCTTTCGCGTAGGCGTTTCACGGCAGTTGGTCGTTCGCGGTTTAGCGGAAGCGACCGGCATCAAGACTGACGTATTGTCTCACCGTCTGATGGGAGATTGGGATCCTACGGCCCAGTTCTTCGGACAACTCATCGACGTCGACACAACAGATGCCAGGATCAGCCAGCCCTATCCATTCTTCTTGGCTCATGCCTTGGAGGGGGAGGTTGACGTGCTTGGTGATATCGGCGGTTGGCAAGCTGAGTGGAAGTGGGATGGAATCCGGGCTCAACTCATCCGGCGCAAGGGTGGGACATACATTTGGTCCCGCGGCGAAGACCTCACGACGGATCGCTTTCCCGAGCTAGTGGAGGCGTCCGAGGCATTGCCCGACGGCACTGTCATCGATGGCGAAATCGTCGGCTGGTCGGGCGAACAGGTGCTGGCATTCGGCGACCTGCAGCGCCGGATCGGGCGCAAGACACTTTCTGCAAGAATCTTACGCGAAGTTCCCGCAGCCTTAATCTGTTTTGACCTTTTAGAGCATGCTGGCTTGGACATTCGAGGGCAGCCACTGGTGCAACGGCGCAAGTTGTTGGAGCAGCTCCTCGCCCAGACGAAAATATCCCGTGCGCCGCATCGGCTCTTGCTTTCGGAGATCCATCGGACAAAGGACTGGGCACAACTCGCGGAGCTTAGGAGCAAATGCCGTGAGTATCGAACCGAAGGTCTGATGCTTAAGCAGGTGGACTCTCCGTATCGTGCCGGGCGCCCGCGAGGGGATTGGTGGAAGTGGAAGATCAATCCCTACACAATCGATGCAGTTTTGATCTATGCCCAACGAGGGCATGGTAAGCGAGCTGGTTTGTATACAGACTACACATTCGCGCTTTGGGATGATGACCGACTTGTTCCATTTGCAAAAGCGTACTCTGGTCTCACCGATGCAGAGATTCGCCGAGTGGATAGGTTCGTCAGGCAGAATACGCTGGAGAGATTTGGCCCTGTACGCAGCGTGAAGGCGGAACTCGTTTTTGAGCTAGCGTTCGAAGATATCCGGGAGTCAACTCGACACAAATCAGGTATCGCTGTTCGGTTTCCGCGTATCTCTCGCTGGCGGGAAGATCTGAGTATTCAAGATGCTGACCGGTTGGACACCATCAAATCCCTTATCAGAGCGTGAGAAAAAGGAACTTTTCTGCCACCGATTCGAGCGCGTCGGCCGGAGGCTCAACGGCACACAAGCTAGACGATGCTGAGCGACGCCGCTTTTGGCCAGGGCCGTATCGCAAAAGCCGCGGCCGCGTTGGTTATCTCCGCAGTATATAATCGGACCACGTCAAATACGGTCGTCGCGGCTCTCGTTACGCTCACCTGGAGGCCGGCCGTGTAGCGCAGAACGTGGCCTTACAGGCGGTTGCCCTAGACCTTAGCATGACGCCCGTCGGCGCTTTCGACGACCAACGCGTCAAATCCGTGGTCGACTTGGCCGATCGCGAAGAGCCGCTTTATCTCCTACCTCTCGGCAGGGTCTGGCCCCGTATGGCGCGCTCCGCCATGCCCAAGATGAACTCCCTGATGGATCAGTATTATTCCCTGATCCTCGGGAAAAATTCCCTGTTCTCGACTTTAGGGAAATGGCTCCTTACCCATTGATCTAACTACAGAAAAGCCACGTCTGGACTCACTGTCTGCGCCAGAATCGGCAGATTTCCCTGTATTTTCCCGCTAAACAGGGAATGGACCTTCAGAGACAGGTTCGCAGAAGACTGCTTCCACCGCCATTCTACACTTTGCAGGCTGATGCGCTCAGGGATCCGTTGCCGCCGAACCGGCCCCAACAGAGGTCGAGAGAGTCCAAGCGGCGCTCGATAGCTGGCTCGAGGCCCGCGCCCCAATTGAGAAGGTCACGGGCATCGCCGCCGATATCAGTTTCGGGGCGACGGGACCGGCCATCGAGGCGTTTGCCGGCACGGTTGGACGCGCCCCGGACGCAAAGCCGGTCGACCAGAAAACGCTTTACCAGATGGGGAGCACTTCGAAGTCGTTCACCGCGGCGGTAATCCTCAATCTCGAGGCCGACGGCAAACTCTCTCTCGACGATACGCTCGGCAAATGGCTGCCCGAATACCCAGCGTGGTCGGACGTCACCGTTCGCCGCCTTCTCAACATGACGAGCGGCATCCCGAACTACTCCGAAACGGAGTGGATCTCCGAAGTGTGGGCCAACGAGCCGGAACGGTCACTGACTCTGAAAGAGCTTGCCGACGCCGCCTATCCAAGTCCGGCCAATCAACTGCCTGTCACAAAGGGATACCACTACTCGAACACGAACTACGCGCTCGCGGGCATGATCGCCGAAAAGGCCTCCGGCATGTCCTTCCGCGATCTCGTGCGGAAGTATGTGATCGCGCCGCACGAGCTCACCTCCACGTTCTACGAACCGAGCCAGTACCCGCCGTCGGTCATGGAGCGCCTATCGCACGGCTATTTTGAAAACGAGGCTTGCGCCGCCTACCAGCCCGACTGCAGTGAAACCTGGAATACGCCGCTCATTGGGCGGGATGTGCGTGAGGATAGCGTCTCCTGGATGCAGTCGGCAGGCGGCGCCGTGTCCAGCGTCCGCGACGTGGACCGTTGGATGCGCGCAGTCTTTTCCGGACAGGCCGTTCCCGCGGAGCAGCAAGCCGAATGGACCGCGCTCGTATTGATGAAGACCGGGCAGCCTATTGCGCACGTGTCTGCCGACGATCCGGGCGGGTTCTCCCTCGGGCCGGTCAGGAAAATCCTCTGACCATTCGGCGCCCAGTGGTTCTACGAGGGCGAGAGTCTAGGATACCGGACACTCTATGTTTGGTTTGCCGACGAAGACCTGA
>JARRPE010000088.1:0-5708 GCA_037383205.1 Methyloceanibacter sp. | reverse complement strand
CGGTCTCCGAGAAGTACCTGCATGGCGCGGTCCAGCCGGATGTTGGGGAAGGGTGCGAAGCCCCCCGACGGAAGCGGCTGCGGGTCCGGCGGCCGGAAGCGGACGAAGCGCACGTCGGCGTCGACGGTCTTCCATCCCGACATGGCTTCTTTCGGATCAGCCGGAAGATCGCCGGGGAAAATCGCGAAGGCTTCGGTGCCGTCGAAGGTGCGGTTCCCGATCTTTTCGCCAGGCAGCGGATAGCCGACGATACAGGGAAGCGTTTCGCCGTCCTTCTTGGCTTCGGCCTCGCGCGTCGCGCGGATCGCCGCCATCGCAAGAGACTTCACGTCGGAGCCGTGATGCTGCGCCGTCTCGATAGCATTCGCGGCAAGGAGCGACAGGATCGCCTCGAGCCGATCGTGACTTTCGTGGTGCAGGCGATCGGCCTTCGTCGCGGCTAGAACGATATGGTCGATGCGCGGATAGAATAGGGTGGACCAAAGGCTGTTCGATCCCGTGCGGTAGCACTCCAGGATCTCGCGCATGGCCCGCTCCAAATCCTTCATCGCAGCCGCTCCGCCGTTGAGCGCGGACAGCACGTCGATCAGAACGATTTGCCGGTCGAGCCGTGCGAAATGATCGCGGAAGAAGGGGCGGATGACATGGCGTTTATAGGCCTCAAAGCGCCGGTCCATCAGCGACCACAGCGTGTCCCGCGCGAAGCTCGTCTCCGTCTTGGCAGCGAGCGGCGCGAAGGTCAGCGCCGGAGAGCCTTCGAGATCGCCGGGCATCAGAAAGCGTCCGGGCGGCATCGTCGACAACGCGTACTGGTCGGCACGGGCGCCATGCAGATAGGCCTTGAAAAGATCAGACAGGGTCGCAGCGCGCGCCTCGTCCGCAGGCGAAGCGGGATCGGTTTGCGCCAGCGCCTCCTGCCAAGCTTTCGCTGCCGGGTTCCGGGCGGCATCTTGGCTGCGCGCGACCGCATCGCGCGACCAGTCTCCGTATGAGAGGTCGAGAAGCGGAAGATCGAGCAGCCATTCGCCAGGGTAGTCGACAATGTCGATATGCAGCCGCTCGCGGCCGAGCTGGCGTTTCCAGAACTTGGTGGATTCGTACTCGAGCGTGAGGCGCAACTGGCTGATGCGGCGTGTGCTCTCCGGCCAGCGCGGCGGGCTTGCCGTCAGATCGGCCAGGTGCTTCTCGTATTCGAACCGCGGGACGATCTCGTCAGGTTGCGGCTCGAGATAGGCGCGCAAGAGCCGGCCTTCCGCTGCCGGGTCGAAGAAGGGCAGGCGCCCCCCTGCCATGAGGTTGTGGACCAGCGCCGTGATGAACACCGTCTTGCCCGATCGCGCCAAGCCCGTCACGCCGAGTCGGATGGTCGGCGTCACGAGGTTCGATGCATAGTCGCCCAGATTGCGGACGGCATCGCCGGCGGCGTCGGTATAGGTCGACAGTGGCACGCTTTGTTTGTGTCCTTATCCTCGAAACCCACAACCTACGACACGTTTTTTGACCAAAGTGCCGGAGGAGTTAGGTCCTGTAACACTTGGTATCGCGTGGGTTCGCGCTGCACAACAAATGTGCTGATGAAGTCTACATCGCGCATTGGCTGCGCGGCGACCGAGCATAAGCGCATGGCGCATCAATTTCTGTGTCTGTCAACAGCGAGTGCGTCTTGACTTGCCAACTCGGTTCCGTAAATACGGGGCTGTCCGAGGGGAGATGCCGATACGGCAAGCAAATACCGGGACAGGCACCGAGCCAACAAGAACGGAACGCGTTTGGAATGTCTCTGATGGCGACTGCAAAGAAGAGCACCACGATCCCCGAGGACTACAGCCCGTCGGAAGACGAACCGTTCATGAACGACCGGCAGCGGGCCTATTTTCGGCGGAAACTTCTCGACTGGCGTGACGAAATTCTGCGCTCCACGAAAGAGACTCTGGAGCATCTGCAGAATGACTCCGAACAACACGCGGACATCGCCGATCGGGCCACATCGGAGTCGGAGCGCGCGCTTGAGCTGCGCGCACGCGACCGTCAGCGCAAATTGATCGCGAAGATCGACGAGGCGCTCGCGCGGATCGACGACGGAACCTATGGCTACTGCGAAGAGACCGGCGAGCCGATCAGCCTCAAGCGTCTCGACGCCCGTCCGATCGCGACCCTGAGTGTCGAAGCGCAGGAGCGGCACGAACGCCGCGAGCGCGTGTACCGGGACGAATAAGTCTTACACCGCAGACAGAGGCGTCGCGACGCTTTCGAGCGATTTCCGTTCGGCGTCGACGCCATACCGCGCGACGATCACCGCGGCCGCGAGCATCAAGCTTGCGCCGAACAAATACCCGCCGAAAAGGCTGAAGCGCGACCCGGTGTCGATCAGCGCACCAAATAGAAACGGCGCACCGATTCCGCCGACGCCGGTGCCCACCGCGTAGAAGAAGGCGATGGCGAGCGCCCGCACTTCCAGCGGGAATGTCTCGCTCACCGTGAGATAGGCCGAGCTTGCCGCCGCGGAGCCGAAAAAGAAGATGACGGTCCAAGCGAAGGTTTGCCACGCCGCCGAGAGAACGCCGGCGGCGAAGAGCGCGCCGGTCAGGGCGAGCAACAGTCCCGAGATCGCGTAGGTCGTCGCGATCATGGGACGGCGGCCGATCGTGTCGAACAGGCGTCCCAGCAGCAACGGTCCGAGGAAATTCCCTGCCGCGAAGGGGAGAAGGTACCAGCCCACTTGGCTCGCCTCGATCCCGTAGAAGTCGGTCAAGACGAGCGCATAGGTGAAGAAGATCGCGTTGTAGAAAAACGCCTGCGAAGCCATGAGCGCGAGGCCGACAAGCGTGCGCTGCCGGTGAAGGTCGAACCGGGCGTGCCAGACCTCGCGTAAGGGCGTGTGGCTGCGCGTCCGAATGCGAATGGCAGGCTCATCGCCGTCCGGGACGCGATGACCGTGATCGCGGTGATGGTTCTCGATCTGGTTGAGAATGTCGTGCGCTTCGTCGGCGCGGCCATGGGTCATGAGCCAGCGCGGGGACTCCGGTATCCATCGCCGCATGATCAGAATTCCGAGCCCCAGAACCGAACCGATAAAGAATGCCGCGCGCCATCCGATGTCCGGCGGCAGAAACGCCGGGTCAAGTAGCACGATGGATCCTGCCGCTCCGGCGCCGGCGCCGATCCAGAAGCTGCCGTTGATGGCGAGGTCCGCATGACCGCGATAGCGCGCCGGTATGAACTCCTGGATGGCGGAGGCAATGGCCGTGTACTCGCCGCCGATGCCTGCACCCGTGAGAAAACGAAACAAGGCGAAACTGGCGAAGTTCCAGGAGAAGGCGGTGGCGGCCGTGGCGACCAAATAGACGCCGAGCGTGATGACGAAGAGCCGCTTCCGCCCCAGCCGGTCGGTCAGCCAGCCGAACAAAACCGCGCCGAGAACGGCTCCGGCCAGGTAGAAGCTGGAGGCGAGACCGACCTCCGCGTTGCTGAGCTGCAGAACCGGGCTTTCTTTGAGGGCGCCGGCGACAGAACCGGCGAGCGTCACTTCGAGACCGTCAAGAACCCAGGTGATACCGAGGGCAACAACGATCAGCGTGTGAAAGCGGCCCCAGCGCAGGCGATCGAGCCGTCCTGGGATGGAGGTCTCGACAACGCGGGTCTCGGCCGCAGGACTCACGTGCCGTCCGGCTTATCCGACCCGGTCGCGGGTCGCGGCAAAATCGGGAAATCGAAATAGGTGTCGGGATACGGCTCCGGCTGGAAAGTGAAGTGCCAGATCTCCTTTGGGTAGTTCTGGAAGCCGTGACGGCTCATCACGTCCAAAAGGAGTTGCCGGTTCTTCTCTTCCTCCGGCGTCAGGCCCTTCGTCACCGTGTTGGCCTTGGGATCGAAACAGTCGAAACCGGTTCCCATGTCGAGCCCGTTGTCGGCGGGATCGCCCTCGGTGCAGGCCTCGGCCTTGGCGGGGTCGGCCTCCGCGGGCGAGGGCGTGGAGCCGATGGGCACGATTGTGACGTCGAGAGTCGCCCCGCGCGAGTGACCGGACCGCGTCGCGATGTATCCTGGAAACAGGTCGATCTTGGAGAGATTGGGATAGTGGGTCCGCTTGGCCTCGGGATCGTCCGGTTCCGACGCCCAGGCGACGAACGCGGCGACTGCCTGCGCCGGGCGATAGCAATCGTAGACTTTGAGCGCGTATCCCATGGGCTTCAGATCGGCCTGCGCGGCCTTCAGGGCCTCGGCCGCTTCGCGCACGAGAATGCACTCTGGCGCGTCGTAGCCGGGAACAGGCCGGCCGGTGAAGTTGTCGCTGCCCGCATAACGCATGTCTTGCTGGATCGTGGGGTCCGCGTCGCGCAGGTAGACGAAGCTATCGGGTATTGTTGTCGATGTGTCGTTTTTTGGCGAGCCCGTGGCGCTCATCGAGGCACCAATCAAGACGGCTGCCGACGTCAGGGCAGCCCAAACCAAACTCTCGCGTGCAGTCATGGAATGAGAGTTCCAGCCGTACACAGCCGCGTCAATACGCACAAAAAAACTCCCCGCTTGGGGGCGGGGAGTGGAGAGTGTTTGGGGGACTGACATGACTGGCATGGCCAGTCGGTGTCGGACCATTAGCAGGGAACTGCCGGCGTCCTCACGGTTGGCAAATCAAGTTACCGGCGTCGCCTGATCCGCTTGCCTTTTTGGGCCGCCGTGAGACCGTGTATTAACGCTAACGCAAGTCCGGGGTGACCTCAAGAGAAACCAGCCGTTGCATATTGGCAACAGTCAATACGAAATGTCGTTTCGGGCCCTAGGGTTGGCCCATTTTCGGCGCGGGCCTTGGGGTGGTTTTTGCGATAACCACATCGCCGAGAGGCGGTTCGAGCGGCGCGGGGCGGCCTTTGATTCCCGTTTCGACGACAAGGTCGACGGGGCCGCCGATAATGAGGAGGTGCTCCACATCGTCCCGCCGCACGAGACAGAGCTTACGGTTGGCGTCGACCTGGGCCGTCTCGACCACGGACAACCGTCGTTCCCGGCCCTTTTTGGTGCCGCCGGCATCGTCCTGGCCGAAAATGGCTTTGAACGCCCATGCCGTCAGCACGAGCAGGGCGACAACGAACAGGAGTGCCGCAATGCCCAGAATGACGGTGCTGAGGTCGAAGTCCATAGCCATCGCTCCCTGACGGTTGGCTCCGTACGAAAGCCAAACTTTACCGCACCTTAGCCCGATTGCCGCATGTTGAAACCCAGTTCATGCCAGTACATCCGTTAGGTGCGGATTAGCATGTGCCGCCCGTCACAATGTCCGGCCAAGCTCAGTCGAATCGGATAGTTTCACATGCCATGTCGGATATCGATGCGCCCATGCGCTATGCAGAACCCATGACGGATCGTAGCAGCCGCGACGGCAGTATCACACTTGTCGTGTTGCTGGCGCTGGCGCTGGCGGTTGCCGCGGTCGGTTTGGCCATGGTCAGCCGCGAAGTCGCCGAGCCTATTGTGCTCGCGATCCTTGCTGCGCTTGCCGTCGTCGGCGTGTTCTGCCTGTTCGCCGGTGCCGTCGGGATCCTGCATTTCGGTCAGCGCCACGAGCGGAACGATCTCACCAAGGCCTTCGTCGACAATCTACCCCACGGTGCGCTGATCGGGGATGCGTCGGGACGCGTGTTCTATGCGAACCGAGCCTATCGCGAGTTGCTTGGGCTCGACGACGAAGCGCCGGTTCCGGCGCCCGATCG
>JARRPE010000087.1:0-7787 GCA_037383205.1 Methyloceanibacter sp. | reverse complement strand
CCAGAACCCAATCCCGTAAAGCCCGGTGACCATCAAGAAGTACAGCCCGCCCAGCGCCAGCACGCGCGGCCGCGTCAACGCCGTGCGGAGGTCTGCATAGCCCACCGACTCCGTTTCCTTCGCTTCGCGGGCGAGCGCACCCGACAGCGCGGTTTTCTCCTCGTCCGTCAGCCAGGCCGCATGGCTTGGCTCGTCGGTGAGAACCTTCAACGCCAAAATACCGAGGATGATCGCCGGCAGGCCTTCGATGACAAACAGCCACTGCCAGCCCGCGAAGCCGAGAAAGCCGTGCATCTCGAGCAGGGCGCCGGACAGCGGTCCGCCAAACACGGTCGCGAGCGGCACCGAAATGCGCGCGCCGAAACGCCGAAGCGCGAGATTGCTCGGGATTTCGAAGCGGATGTAGCCGAGAAAGAAGATCCCCGCGCCGAAGCCGTAGACCGCAGGCGAGAACCCGAGATCCTCGTTCATGTGGAGGGCGGCAAAGCCCACATTGACCCGGTCGAGGAAGTTGACCGTGTACGCAAGGCACAAGAACGGGATCAGCCGGACCGTCGCTTTTCGGATTGCGGAGGCAAGGGGCGGCGCTTCGTCCGTCTGGCGCTTCATAGAGGTTCTGCTTGGCGTATGCTGTCTTGGAGACGAGGAGTGATTCGACCGACACCCTAGAGGAGGGCCCGACACATGGCTATTCCGGTGGACGCAGCTGCTGCGGCGCTTCGCGAGGCGATGCGCGAGACCGTGAAGCGTTATTCCCTATGGTACTTGATCCAGGGCGTGTTGCTCGTCGTCGCGGGCGTGCTTGCGATCATCTCGCCCATCATCGCATCCGTCGCGATCGTGTTTCTGTTGGGCTGGGTTCTGATCATCAGCGGCGTGCTGCAGGCCGTCGGCCTGGTCGGCGCGAGCAACGTGCCGCATTTTTGGCTGCAACTGATCTCGGCCGTGCTCGCGATCCTGATCGGTGTTCTGCTGCTCCGCTCTCCGGACAGCGGGCTGCTCGTCATGACGATGCTGCTGATCGTCTACTTCATGGTCGAGGGTATCGCGAAGGTGATCTTCGCGTTGACGATCCGACCCTTCCCCAATTGGGGCTGGGTGCTCGCGAGCGGTGTCGTCGGCATCCTCCTGGCCTTCATCCTATGGGCCAACATGCCGCTCACGGCCAGCTGGGTGCTCGGCCTGATGCTTGGGGTTCTGCTCGTAAGCGAGGGCTCCGCGCTCACCTACCTCGCCTGGCATGTACACAAAGCGCCGGCATTGAAGGACAGCTAGGGCGCGCTGCTCTCCTTCAGGAAGCGCGCGTAGATGTAGCCTTCCTGTGCCGTCTTTGGGTCCGACACGCGGATCCAGTTACCTTTCCGGCCGACAACCCGGAACTTGGCCCCCTTCGGGGCGACCTTGTCGGTTCCGGCATCGGAGGACGGACCCTTTCGGATGTTTACGGGGCTAGCGACCTCCATCCATTCTTCCTGCGCCGACAGACCCGCCGCCGCGCGTACGATTATGCTCAAAGGCCCTGGCTTGGGATCCTCCTCTGACGCCAGCAATTGCGGCCTGGCGGAATTGATCGCAGGAGCACTACTGCTGGCGACACGCCGTTCCTTCGGCGCTTCCTCGACGGCGGCGCTGGCCTGCGCCGCTGCCTGAGGCTTCTTGACGGGCGTGGAAACCGCCGGCGCGCCGCTCACCGCCGCCATGATTTCGGTTTGCTCGGGGGCAGTGGGCTGCTTGTCCCAGGTTTCCGTCAGTCGACGGAGTATGATGTCACGATCGGCGATGCCGAGGCCGGCGGCTCGGGCGTACCATTTCGCGGCTTCGGCTCGGTCGGGCTTGATGCCCTGCACGCCCATGCGCGCAAGGATGTCCGGATCGTAGGTCGCGCCCACGGCCAGCGCCGCCGCGCCGCTTCCGGCTTCCGCCGCGCGGCGATAGTAGGCGCGCGCGCCGGCAAGATACCCCACATCGATCATCTTCTGACCATGGGCCATCAGCCCTTCGATGCGGTCGCGCTCCCCGGTCCGCACGGCGAACCCAGACGCAAGTGGGGGAGCCACCTCAGGCCGGGCCGCCGCGGTCCAACTTGAGATCGTCAATACCGCCGAGCCACATCATCCCGCCAACCAAGGCCGTTGCGGAAACGAGGCCGATCGCGATCGAGAGAGCGGGATGGAGGCGTTTTCCAGCCTTTCGGCCGGACTGGGGCGGCGCTGGGGGAAGTACGGTTGGGTCGGCATCCGCAACATGCCGCCGCACCGTATCGGGCGCGAAGCGCCGCGCAAGCGAGGACGCGGCATCATCCGTATTGGCGGCCCCGAGCCTGTCGATGAAGGGCGAGGTGGCGTTGATCTGTTCGGCGAGCCGCAGGACCTCGTCCGGAATACCGTCTTGTCTCAATGCTGGCTGTGCCAAGGTGACCTCCCTGTAAACATGCCGATGGCGAATGCGTTTCTTCAGTTCGATTGTTGGGCCTTGCTCCAGGCCTTGAAGGCGCGGAACAGCTTCTCCTGGTCCGCGTCGGAAACCGATCCGGGGCTCACGGCATCGCCGGTCTGGGTCAGGAATTTTTTGAAGCTTTCTCGCTCACGCGCTTCCGCCAGGGCTGCCGACCGCGCCCTATCCAGCCACGCTTGCGATTGCGGCGCGCGCCGCCACCCTTCGAGCGTCGCGGCGAAATTCACCTCTTGCCAGTTGCTGTGGTTCGGCGGCTGCCGGAGCGCATCGAACTTGGCGAAGAAGCGGTCGACGAACAGGTCGATTCTTGCCTGGCGGCTAGTGTCTTCTGCATCGCCTTCCGTGTCGCCCAAGGACACGAGCACGGCGCAGATGCCAACCGTGTCGACCCGCGCCCCGCTCTCGATCAGGGCCGGGTAGTCCTCATGGGTCAGCACGGTCGGATAGGTGTCGTCCTCGAGACCGCGCGGGTACGGCACGGGCAGAAGCCTCACGCCGGCCTCGCTTCCGATCTGCGACAGGCCGGCGATGGGCGTCGTTCCAATAAGAAGCGCGGCATCCAGATCGCCTGACCTGACTTGGGCTACGGCGTCGGCAGGGTCGAGATGTGCGGCGTCGATGTGAAGCTCAAGCGCCTCGAACAGGATCTTGGCCGCGATCTCCGTGGCGCTTCCCTCGGGGCCGACATTCACCACCTTGCCGTCGAGGTCCTCGACGGTCGCGATGTTTGCGCCGGCCAGCAGGTGCAGATCCTCGTTGAAGAGTTTGGCCACATAGACGAGGCGGTCCTTGATCGGGCCGAGTTCGCCCGTCTGGGCATAATGGTTGAGCACGGTCGAATGGGTGACGCCCAGGTCCACGCTCACGCCGGTGCCGCCGGCACTTAGGATGTCACGTAAGGTTTGGGCCGGCCCTTGACCGATCATCGGGACTGCCCTGAGCGAGCCGTCGCCAACCAAGGCCGCGAGGTCGCGCGCAATGACGGCGGTCCCGTCGAACGTGCTGCCGGACATGATCGTCACGGTGCCCGCTTCGGGGCGCGCGTCCGTGCCGCCCTCGGTGCTGCTGGCAACCCCGCAAGGAGCCAGCAGACTCAGTCCAGCCAGTCCAAGGATCAAAGCGATCCGCATGATCATTCCCTCGTCGCAAGGTCCCCCGCCGCGAATGGGAAGTGATCGATTCGCATCTGTCAAGTAAATATGGAGAAATATCAAGTACAAATCATGATGCTGCCGCAAGTGTGACGCAAGCGGCCATAGTTAGACTATAATGTGGTGATAAAAATGTAATATAGCCAATTAAAAATGGCCACTAAAAATGGCCACAGAGACAAATTGTTCTGCGTTTCTTATTTGTCTGTACAAATGAGGCACACGGAATCGCGCCCGCGGCGCGGGGTGCCGCATTAATAACGCGGGTGCAGCGATTTGGTTTCGTCGGGAGAGCGAGACGCCTAGTCGGCGTCCATCTTGAGGGCGGCGATGAAGGCTTCCTGGGGAATGTCCACCTTGCCGAAACTGCGCATCTTCTTCTTACCCGCCTTCTGCTTTTCGAGCAGCTTGCGCTTGCGGGTGATGTCGCCGCCATAGCATTTGGCGGTCACGTCCTTGCGCAGCGCGCTGATGGTCTCGCGCGCGATGACTTTGCCGCCGATGGCCGCCTGGATCGGGATCTTGAACATGTGCCGCGGGATCAGGTCCTTGAGCTTGTCGACCATGGCGCGTCCTCGCGCCTCGGCACGGCCCCGATGGACGATGACGGACAGCGCGTCCACCGGCTCCGCGTTCACGAGCATGGACATCTTCACGAGGTCGCCCTGTTCATAGCCGGTGATGTGATAGTCGAAGGAAGCATAGCCCCGCGTCACAGATTTCAGCCGGTCGTAGAAGTCGAACACCACTTCGTTGAGTGGCAGGTCGTAGACGATCATCGCCCGGGCGCCCGCATAAGTGAGCGTCTTCTGCCGTCCGCGGCGGTCCTCGCAGAGTTTGAGCACGGCGCCGAGATGCTCGTCCGGCACGAGAATGCTGGCTTCGATCCACGGCTCCTCGATGTGCTCGATCTTCTGGGGCTCGGGCATATCGGCGGGGTTGTGCAGTTCGATCATCGTGCCGTCGGTGAGGAACACGTGATAGACGACCGACGGCGCGGTCGCGATCAGGTCGATATCGAACTCGCGTTCCAGCCGTTCACGAATGATCTCGAGGTGGAGCAGGCCGAGAAAGCCGCAGCGGAACCCGAAGCCGAGCGCGGCGGATGTCTCCATCTCGTACTCGAAGCTCGCATCGTTCAGGCGCAGCTTGCCCACAGCCTCGCGCAAATCTTCGAAGTCACCGGAGTCGACGGGAAACAGCCCGCAGAACACGACGGGCTGCGCTGGCTGGAAGCCCGCCAGTGGCTTCGTGGTTGGCTTCTTCTCGTCCGTCACCGTATCGCCGACGCGGGTGTCGGCCACCTCCTTGATTGCCGCGGTGAAAAATCCGATCTCGCCGGGGCCGAGCTTGTCGCGCGCTTCCTTCTTGGGACGGAAGATGCCGCAGCGGTCGACCTGATAGCCGGCGCCGGTCGACATCAGCCGGACGCGCTGGCCTTTTCGCAGCGTGCCGTCGATGACGCGGACAAGCACGACGACGCCGAGATAGGCGTCGTACCAGCTGTCCACGAGCATCGCCTTGAGAGGAGCGTCCACGTCCCCTTCCGGCGGCGGCAGGCGGGTCACTATCGCCTCGAGCACGTCTTCGACGCCAAGACCCGTCTTCGCCGAAATCTCGACCGCGTCGGAGGCGTCCAGCCCGATGACATCCTCGATCTGCGCGCGGACGCGTTCCGGCTCGGCGGCCGGCAGATCGATCTTGTTCAACACGGGGACGATCTCGTGGTCGTTGTCGAGGGCCTGGTAGACATTGGCGAGGGTTTGCGCCTCGACGCCTTGGGTCGCGTCGACGACGAGGAGGGAGCCCTCGCACGCCGCCAGTGACCGGTTGACCTCGTAGGCGAAGTCCACGTGACCCGGCGTGTCGATCAGATTCAGCTCGTAGAGTTCGCCGTCTTTCGCCCGATAGTCGAGGCGCACGGTCTGGGCCTTGATGGTGATTCCGCGCTCCCGCTCGATATCCATCGAGTCGAGCACCTGCTCCTTCATCTCCCGCGCCGTGAGACCGCCGCATAGCTGTATCAGCCGGTCGGCCAAGGTCGATTTGCCATGGTCAATATGGGCGATGATCGAGAAGTTGCGGATATGGGAAAGGGGCGTCGGCGCACTCATGGACGGCTACGTAGGGGAGCAAATGGCTTTAGGTCAAGCTGGGAGTGAGGGGCTGGGTGACGCCCGTTAATTTTGGCGAAACCATGTGCGTACTTGCCGTAATTTTGCAGTTGTACGCGCGTAAAAACGCCTCGATAGGAATGCACTTCCGATCGCGGGGGATTCGGCCGATTCGAAAGATCACCGGAGCTTCGCATCCAACCTATGGCCTCGGGTATCGAGGCTCCCTTTGAGGATTAAATCGATGCAAAAGAATGTCCTTCTCGCCACCGTTGCGGCTGCTCTGATTGCCGGCGCCACGCTTGCGTCCCCGGCCCAGGCCGCGATGACCTGCCAGGAAGTGGCGAAGGTCAAGGCCACCAGCATGATGGAGCGCGTGAAGATCAAGCGCGAGTGCAAGAAGTCGATGAAGTCGGCCAAGGCCGACGGCGGCATGTTCTCCAAGCTCAACTTTCTGAAGGACCGCTCGTAAGCGCGCCACTCGATCTCGGATCGTTTGACATCAGAAATGCATGAAAGGGGCTCATTTGGGCCCCTTTCTTTTTGCCAGCTTGGCCGCGGTGCCGTGCCAATCCCGTTCCTTCCAAGGAGATCAGCAATGAAGAAACTTGTTCTGTGTTCGATGGCTGCCGCGATGATCGCAGGCGCCGCGACGCTCGTCTCGGCCCCGGCCCCGGCTAGCGCGGGTCCCAGCTGCGCCGACCGCGCGAAGTTGATGTACCCGTACGACAAGTGGTCGCGTAAAGCCTACAAGCAGGCCTGCAAGGATCGCCGCGATGCCTGGCAGGACCGCCGCAAGGCGTGGAAGAAGGCCCGTAAGCGGGGCGTTTGGATCGGCTACTAGCCGCATTCTCGGATAGACAAGCCAATGGGGCGTCGTGCATCCGCACGCGCCCCATTTTCGTGCTGGCGGCGCTGACTAGCTGCTCTTGTCGCCCCAGATCTCGGAGAGCCGCTGGGCGCGGCCGCAGCCCCATTTGTAGTACTTGTAGCTCACCGGATTTTTCGTGTGGTAATCCTGGTGATACTCCTCGGCCGCGGTGAACGTCGTGGTGGGGCGTATAGCGGTCTCGACTGTCTTGCCGAAGCGCTCCGCAATTTCCTTCTTGGTCTTCTCGGCAAGCGACTTTTCCGCGTCGTCGGAGACGAACACGACGGTCTTGTACGCGGGACCCTTGTCGCAGAACTGACCGGCCGGATCGAACGGGTCGATGTTGTGCCAGTAATGGTCCAGCAGCTCGGCGTAGGTCACCTTCGACGGATCGTACGTGACCTTGAGGGCCTCCACATGGGTCTTGTGGTTGGCGTAGGTTGGGTTCTTGAGCGTGCCGCCCGCGTAGCCGGAGACGGTTTCGGTGACCCCGTCGACTTGGTCGAACGCATCTTCCACACACCAGAAACAGCCGCCGGCAAAAATGGCGGTCTTGGTATCGGCGGCGTCTTTGGCCGCCGCGTCTTCCGCCATCGCAGTCGGACCATGCGTGACCACCAAGAATAGGGCCAGGAAGGCGGCCGTTAGGCTCGCGAAAATCCATCGCGCGATCATTGAACGTCTCAACATTGTTGTCTGACTCAGACGATAAGGAGTCGCGCAGGCTCGCGGTAGGGACACTCGCGGTTGTGTGATTGGAAGTGAACCTGCCGCATTTCTGCGGCCATAACGTATTGGAAGTCCCAAAGGACCCGAGGTATTGAGAGGCATGCAGCAGCCCGAAACGCTATCCCTGGACCGCACGGCCATGCGGCCCGCTTACGACGTGGTCGTGGTCGGATCCGGCTACGGAGGCGGTATCGCCGCGTCCCGGCTGGCGCGCGCGGGCCAAAGCGTCTGTGTTCTGGAGCGCGGCCGGGAGGTTCCCGTCGGCGGGTTTCCCTCGCGGCTGCCGGAACTCCGGCGCGAACTTCAAGTCCACAACGGCAAGAAGCGCTCGGGGTCCGGAACGGGCCTCTACGATGTGCGCCTTGGGCCGGACATCAACGTGGTCGTGGGTTGCGGCCTCGGGGGTGGTTCACTGATCAATGCCGGCGTCGCCCTGCGCCCCGATGCACGCGTCTTCGCCGACCCTGC
>JARRPE010000086.1:0-5715 GCA_037383205.1 Methyloceanibacter sp. | reverse complement strand
ATCCCGTAGAGCATGTCGCCCTGGTCAAAGGGGACATCGCCTCCGGCGGGCCGGTTCTCGTGCGTGTGCACGCGGTCAATACACTTGATGACATGCTCTCACCGGGCTGTGACAACTGTGTCCGCAAGGCCATGGGCATTATCGAGCGGGAAGGGCGCGGCGTCGTGGTCCTGATCCGGGAGTCGCGGCCGGATGCCATATCGGCCGGACTTAAGAACGACGCCGAGGGCGGTAGTCAGCCGCGGCTGATGGACTATGGTATCGGCGCGCAGATCCTTTTGGACCTTTGCGTGCGTGAAATGGTTCTGCTATCGAACTCACCCGCACGCAAGATCGTCGGCCTTGAAGGCTTCGGATTGACTGTCGTTGGTCATCGCGGTCTGGAGTAAGTTCTATGAGCCGCAAAGGCCCCAATTCAGTTCTCATTATCTCGGCACGCTTCTATGAGGACATTGCCGACGAGCTGTCGCGCGGCGCCACCGAGGAGCTTCGTGGGAACGACGTAGAGTTCGAAGAAATCGCTGTGCCCGGCGCACTGGAGATTCCGCTGGCTTTGAGCCTCGCGCTCGCCAACGGTTTTGTCGGCCGCGCCGGACGGCATCGGGCCTGCATCGCCCTGGGCTGCGTTATCCGCGGTCAGACCAGCCATTTTGACGTAGTCGCGCGGGAGTCCGCCGCGGGCTTGAGCCAGCTCGCTGTGCAGCATGGCGTGCCCATCGGCTCCGGCATCATCACCTGCGAGAGCATGGAGCAAGCCTGGGAGCGCGCGAGCGTCGATGGGCGGAACAAGGGCGGCGACGCAGCCCGGGCCTGTCTGACCCTGATGCGCCTCGAAGAGCAGTTTTCATCGGCGAGCCGGCGCTAAAAGTGATGGCACAGAAGAAAAAGATCACGGACCGCGCCAGCTCCCGTAGCGCGGCACGTCTCGCGGCCGTTCAGGCGCTGTACCAGATGGACATGACCGGTATCGACCTCAACGATGTGGTGGCTGAGTTCCAGATGCACCGGCTCGGCCAGGTCGTCGAGGGGGAGCACTATCACACGGCCGAGGCCGAATTCTTCCACGACCTCGTCGACGGCGTAGTGCGGGAGCAACGCACATTGGATCCCATGCTCGATCAGCAGCTGGCCGAAGGCTGGCGCTTGAACCGTGTCGATTCCATTCTGCGGGCGCTGCTCCGCTCGGCGGCCTTCGAACTCTATATCCGTGACGACGTTCCAGGCCGGGTGGTGATAAACGAGTATGTCGACATTGCCCATGCGTTCTTCAGCGGCGAGGAACCCAAGGTCGTGAACGGTGTTCTCGACAGGCTAGCGCGGAAGGTGCGATCCGAAGAATTCGCCCGCGCCGCGTTGGGTGAGGGCTGACCTGAGAAAAGGAGAGTGGCGCCATGGCACTTGCGGGAGAATTCGAGATCATCGCCCGCATCTTTGCGCCGCTTGCCAAGGAGTCCGGCGCTCTCGGCCTCAAGGATGACGCCGCCGTCCTCACCGTCACCGACGATCATCAGCTCGTCGTCACCTGCGATACGCTTGTCAGCGGAGTACATTTCCGCCCCGACGATCCGCCGGCTTCCATCGGCTACAAGGCCCTGGCGGTCAATCTGTCTGACCTGACGGCCAAAGGCGCCCACGGGTACGCCTATACACTGTCACTCGCCCTACAGAGCGAAACCGAGATGGAGTGGCTCAACGCCTTCGCTGGCGGCCTCGCCGAGGTCCAGGATCTGGCGGGCATCTCCCTAATCGGTGGCGACACGACCGCGACGTCTGGTCCTACGACCATCACCATTACCGCCCTCGGCCTGGTGCAACATGAGTCCGCGATCACGCGTCTAGGCGCCAAGCCGGGCGATAGGCTCTATGTCGCCGGTACGATCGGGGACTCCGGCCTGGGGCTGAGACTCCTGGAAGATCCATCCTTGGCGCAGACCTGGGGACTCTCAAAGGCGGATATCGTCTATCTGACCGAGTGCTACCGCCGGCCGCCGATCGGGACGATCGAGGCACTTATGGTCCGGAATTTCGCTAAGGCCTCGATCGATGTCTCGGACGGGCTCGCAGCCGATCTGGAGAAGCTCTGCGCTGTCTCCCATGTCGGCGCCGAGATCGAAGCAGGCCGAGTCCCGTTCTCCCCGGCGGCTCGCAAAGCCTTGGAGACCGTTCCAGACCTGCTTGGGAATATGCTGACCGCGGGGGACGACTACGTGCCGCTGATCGCCGTTTCGGAGACGTCGGCGGACCTGTTTGAGTCGGAACTTGAAGAGCATGGCGCGGACTTCACCCAAATTGGTGCGGTCACGGAGTCCGGCAAGATTCGCATCTTGGATGAGGACGGCAGCGAACTAACCCTGAAAAACAAGGGTTTCACGCACTTCTAGGCTGCAAAACAGGCCCCTCCGTCCTTCGTACAAGGGGCGCGGGCTTTTGTTGCGTCGGTGGCACAACTTTGGCATTTTCCGCGGCGGCATAAGTCCACTCACGGGGGAAACAAGCGGCGGACACTTGCCATGTCATTCACGCAGCCGCGATTCATTCAAAGTCCAACAAATTCAATAATCAGGGACAGTCTTCTATGACATGGGTTCTATATCTCATCATCGCCTGTGGCGTGCTTTCGATCGCGTACGGGGTTGTGACCAGGAATGCAATCCTGGCCGCCGACGCAGGCACGGCCAAGATGCAGGAAATCGCCGCCGCCATCCAAGAGGGTGCACAGGCTTATCTTTCCCGCCAGTACCAAGCCATCGGTCTGGTCGGGGTCGTCATCTTCATCATCCTGTTCTTCCTGCTGGGCATCCTGCCGGCGATCGGCTTTGCGATTGGCGCCATTCTCTCCGGTGTCGCAGGCTATATCGGGATGAACGTCTCGGTTCGGGCCAATGTCCGCACCGCGCAGGCCGCTACCAAGAGCCTCGCCGACGGTCTCAGCCTCGCCTTTAGGGCCGGCGCCATCACAGGCCTTCTCGTGGCGGGCTTGGCGCTTCTCGGCGTCGCGATCTATTTCTGGGTGCTGACGACGATCCTCGGCTACGACGCCTCGTCCCGCCAGGTGATCGACGCGCTCGTGGCGCTCGGCTTCGGCGCCTCGCTGATCTCTATCTTCGCCCGGTTGGGCGGCGGCATCTTCACCAAGGGTGCGGATGTGGGCGGCGATCTCGTCGGTAAGGTCGAAGCGGGTATTCCCGAGGACGATCCGCGGAACCCTGCGACGATCGCGGACAATGTCGGTGACAATGTCGGCGACTGCGCTGGCATGGCCGCCGACCTCTTCGAGACCTATGTGGTCACGGTCGTGGCCACCATGGTTCTCGCGTCGATCTACTTCACCGGCGCGCTGACGGAACCGATGATGCTCTACCCGCTCACCATCGGCGCCACCTGCGTGATCACGTCGATCATCGGCACCTACTTCGTTCGCCTGGGTGCGAGCAACTCGATCATGGGCGCGCTCTATAAGGGTGTCATTGTGACCGGCGTCCTGTCCTTGATCGCCCTGTGGCCAGTCACCGCTCTGATGATCGGCATGGACACGACCATGTCGTTCGGGAGCGTCAGCTTCACAGGCATGTCGCTTTATCTATGCGGTGTCGTCGGGCTTGTCGTGACCGCCCTGATCGTAGTCATCACCGAGTACTACACCTCGACCAAGTTCCGGCCCGTGCATGAAATCGCGAAAGCATCCGTCACGGGACACGGCACGAACGTGATCCAAGGCCTTGCAGTGTCGCTCGAGTCGACCGCGCTGCCGGCCCTTGTGATCATGGCCGGCATCATCGTCACCTTTAACCTCGCAGGGCTGTTCGGCATCGCCATCGCGGTCACCACGATGCTGGCCTTGGCCGGCATGGTCGTCGCGCTCGATGCGTTTGGTCCCGTTACCGACAATGCCGGTGGTATCGCGGAGATGGCGGGGCTTCCGGAGAATGTCCGTGAAACCACGGACGCGCTCGACGCGGTCGGCAACACGACCAAGGCCGTCACCAAGGGCTATGCGATCGGTTCGGCGGGCCTCGGCGCGCTGGTCCTGTTTGCAGCGTATACGGAAGACCTCAAATATTTCGCGGCCAACGCGGCGAAGTATCCTTATTTTGAAGGGGTCGATCCGGCCTTCACGCTATCCAACCCGTACGTGGTGGTCGGGCTGTTCCTCGGCGGTCTACTGCCGTACCTGTTCGGCGGCATCGCCATGACGGCCGTGGGCCGCGCGGGCTCCGCCATCGTCGAAGAGGTGCGCCGCCAGTTCAAGGAGAAGCCGGGCATTATGAAGGGCGAGGATCGCCCGGATTACGGCCGTGCCGTGGACCTGCTGACCAAGGCGGCGATCAAGGAGATGATCGTTCCCTCACTTCTGCCGGTCCTGTCTCCGGTGCTCTTCTTCTTCCTGATCGATTTGATCGCCGGCAAGAGCGCCGCATTTTCGGCGCTCGGCGCCATGCTGCTAGGCGTGATCGTCACGGGCCTGTTCGTCGCCATCTCCATGACGGCTGGCGGCGGCGCCTGGGACAACGCAAAGAAGTTCATCGAGGACGGAAACCACGGCGGCAAGGGTTCCGAGGCCCATAAAGCCGCGGTGACGGGCGATACGGTCGGCGATCCCTATAAGGACACGGCCGGTCCCGCCGTCAACCCGATGATCAAGATCACGAACATCGTGGCCTTGCTGCTCCTGGCCGTGCTCGCGCACCAATAAGAGCAGGGCGGCCTTTGCGCCGCGCCCAAAGGAAGCCAGCCCCGTTCCCCCAAAGGGAGCGGGGCTTTTCTATGTGGATTTAGATGCCCGGGATGCCGGATGCGCCTGAGCCGGTCTGATCCTTGAACAGCTGGCGGTTGGCGAGATTGCCGAACATCTGCTCGACAAAGCTCAGGTCCTTGCCGCGGGCAGGGGTCTCGCCCTTATAGTAGTTGATGACCACGCCGTCCTTGATGCCGTATTTGGCCACGTCGGTCACGCGCTCGGACCCGTTGAAGTAGACCGCGACGACTTGGCGATCGATCTCCCTGGGCTTCATGAAAGCCACGGTCTTCATGGTCGAAGAGATGTAGTAATAGGCGTCACCGCCGATGGCGCTCGTCGTGTCCGGCGACCCGAGCACGGTCTGCACGTCAGCCTTGGACATGCCGGGACGCACCTGGTCTAGGTCCACATCGATAAAGACGTGGCCGTGGCGGTCGACTTGACCCGCACAGCCAGCCAGGGGAGCTGCGCCGAGAAACAGGGCCGCGAGCAGGGGCCAAGTTGACCTCTCAGGCCAGGGCGACCTCTTGGGCCAAGTCGCCCTTGTCGGTGCTGGCTTGACGTTTCGCAAGATAGAGCGTTCCCCTCAGTCGAACAGGATCCCTATTAGGCCTGAACAGGCCAAGAATCTCTGGTAGAAGCTAGACGAAATGCCTTGGTCCCTAAAGCCTTTCGCCAACCTCCTGCCTTGGACCAAATCCTGGGGTGGAGGCGCTTCTCATGCAGATGATCTTTATGATGCGATTATGGCGCAGGCGCGACTTCCAATTTATTACCAAAGACTTGGGGTTCCCGATACGCTTGAAGGCCGGTTCTCGGTCCTGACGCTCAATCTCTTTGCGGTCTTGCGGCGCCTGAAAGGCGGAGGTGCCGAGGCCCGCGCCACGGCGCAAGGCCTGGCGGACCGGTTCGTGACCGATATGGACACGGTCCTGCGTGAGATTGGCGTCGGCGACCTCGCGGTTCCCAAGAAGGTC
>JARRPE010000085.1:0-5717 GCA_037383205.1 Methyloceanibacter sp. | reverse complement strand
GCCGATCAAGGTCAGGTCCTTTAGGTCATTCTCGAGGATGAGCTGCTTGATCAGTTCGGCTTGGTCGAAGATCGAGTAGTGCTCGTCGAGCGGCTTGTCGGATTGTCCGAAGCCTTTCAGGTCGACCGCGATAACTTTGTGATTTTCCGCGAGCGCCGGGGCGATACGGCGCCACGTGAACGTGCTCGATCCAAATCCGTGGATCAGGAGGATCGGTGAGCCTGAGCCTCGTGTCTCGTAAAAGAGTTTGACCGGCGCCTCCGGCGGCCCGAGCCGCATGAAAGCAGGACCATCGGCCACCATCGATACGGCAGCAGCGCGCGCGGCCGGCACGGCGGCGGTCAGCACGAAAATCGTGAGCGCCGTCAGGCCGAGAATGCGGTGGAGAGTTCGTCCCTGCATAGCCGCCAATTCTGCATCGTCATCCCGTCAATGGCTCGTCGTGAGGCCATCAGTAGGCGTCGTAATTGTGCCGCCGATGTGGCCGAGAAACAGAGCCGTCCGCGCCGCCGACCTTGTCCGCCGCGCCATCCTCTTCATCTAGCGTGCTTCGCATTTCGCTGCCAATTGAATTGCCCATTGCGCCGGTTCCGTTCGCGCAGGTTGGAGGTGTGCCCGCATCCCACCAAATCAGCCCAATTCCCGAGTATTTCCATTGACGCCCATAATATCCCATGCTATCCCATAAATGCCCGTTCGGTGAGTGGGGTGGAAGAAGCAGGCAGCGCTTCCTTTGAGGCCACGGGGGGATCCGCGCCGCTTCTTCCACCCATTTTCCGAATTCGCGGAAGGCCAGCGCCGAAGCGCCGTTGTTTCAGTTCCGCGTCCATTCAGTCGGCTTCGTAGCGCGTGAGGAGGAGATGGATCAGTTTGTCTCGTCATTCACGAACAGGATCGACGCCAAGGGCCGGGTTTCGGTTCCCGCATCTTTCCGATCTGTTCTCGCCAAGGACGGCCTCGACGGCATCTACTGCTATCCATCGCTTGATGCGCCCGCGCTCGACGCCGGCGGTCAGCGCCTCGTGGATAAGATCAATTCTCTGGTCGAAGACATCGCGCCGTATTCCGATGAGCGCGATCAGCTCGCCACCGCGCTCTTCGGCACATCCGAAATTCTCTCAATCGATCAAGACGGCCGTACGATTCTTCCCGAGCGGCTGCGCGAACACGCTGGCATCACCAGCCACATCACCATTGTGGGGCTCGGAGAAAAATTCCAGCTCTGGGAGCCGAAACGTTTTGAAGCGCATTTGGCGGAGGCGCGGGACAAAGTCCGCGACCTTCGCAAGTTACTCGGCGCGGGGCGCCGCGGAAGCGGCGGTGCAGAGGGAACACGGGAATGATGACGGACCGCGACAGGCCATTGTCTGTCGCTGGCGGACTGGTCCGTCACATTCCCGTGTTGCTTTCCGAGGTTCTGACGGCGCTCGAGCCTAAAGACGGCGACATCATCATCGTCGGAACGTTCGGCGCGGGAGGCTATTCGAGGGCCATTCTCGAAGCGGCGGACTGCCGTGTTCTCGCCATCGACCGGGACGCGGAGGCGCTGTCGAACGCAGCCCCTCTCGCGTCGGATTTCCCGGATCGTTTCGAGGCCGTGCTCGGCCGGTACAGCGAGATGGAAGCCCTCGCGGCCGCAAACGGCGTCGACGCAGCAGACGGCGTCGTGCTCGACATCGGCGTATCGTCAATGCAGCTCGACCAGGCCGAACGCGGTTTCTCCTTTGGCAAAGACGGTCCGCTCGACATGCGCATGGGGCAGGACGGGCTCTCGGCGGTGGATGTCGTCAACACGTTCGAAGAAGAGCAGATTGCTGAAATCATTTATGTTTTCGGTGAGGAGCGCCGCTCTCGCGCCATTGCCAAGGCCATCGTCAGGGCACGTTCCGAGGCGCCGATCACCCGAACCGGCAGGCTGGCCGACATTGTGGCCGGTGTCCTTGGCCGTGGCCGGGACAACACGAAGCACCCCGCCACGCGGACGTTTCAGGGCCTCCGGCTCTATGTGAATGCCGAATTGCAGGAACTCGCCGAGGGGCTCAGCGCGGCCGAACGCCTGCTCAAGCCCGGCGGACGGCTTGCTGTCGTGACGTTTCATTCCCTGGAAGACCGGATTGTGAAGCGCTTTTTCGCGAGCCGCAGCGCCCCGCCCCAAAAGGGGTCCCGGCATTTGCCCGAGCCGGACGGCAAAGAATTTTCGCCAAGCTTCCAGCTTCTTAACCGTCGCCCCATAGAACCGAGTGAGAATGAGGTCCGAAGGAACCCCCGGGCCCGGTCTGCCCGGCTCAGAGCCGGCCGCCGGACGGAGGCTGCGGCCAAGGGGCCGGACTTTGCCGGGCTTGGGGTGCCCGAACTGCGCCGAACGGGGGGCGCTTGAAATTCTGCGTTGAGGGACGCGTCGCTGTTCGGACGCGGTGTAGCGATGTTGCGTTTTGTGAATATCTGCCTGGTCCTCGGCCTCGCCGCCTTGGCGACCGTGATCTATCAAGTGAAATACGAGGCGCGGAGCCTCGATGAGAAGATCGTTCTGCTCCAGCGCCAGATCGAGGAAGAGCGTGACTCTCTTGCTGTGGTGCGGGCCGAATGGAGCCTTCTGAACCGGCCGGAGCGTATTGAGCGCCTGGCCAAGAACTATCTCGAGCTCAACCCTGCCCATCCGCAGCAAATCGTCATTCTGGACGAAGTGACGGAGTCCGACTTCCAGCGGGTCCGCGAACTGGCGCTGGCTGCCAAGGCTGGCGACGTCAAGGCCGCAACCCACAAGGCGGCGCACTAGGTCCGGACGCGAATGGCACAGCCCGAAAACCAGAACCCAACCCCAGCGGAAGCGCGCGCGGCGCGCGCCTACCACGCGCGCTGCCGTACTCGGTTCCGGCTGGCGTGCCTGGGCTTTGCGTTGGCGTTCGTCTTGATCGGCGGGCGGCTCGTGTCGCTCGGTCTTGCCGACCGTGGGCCGGGACGGGGCGGCGCTTACGACATCTCGACCACCATCCATCGCCCGGACATCCTCGACCGCAATGGACAATTGCTCGCAACCGATATTCGCGGCGCCACGCTCTATGCGGATCCCCAGCGCATTATCGATGCCGACGAAGTCGTCGAAGGCGTCGCGAGCGTGTTGCCGGACATCAATCGGGAGCGGCTCCGCAAGCAACTCAAGGGGCGTGGACGCTTCGTTCGCATCGCGCGCGAGCTCGCTCCAAGTCAGCAACAACGCGTGCACGACCTCGGACTCCCGGGACTTGGCTTCATCCAGGAATACCGCCGCTTTTATCCTGTCGGGGCGACCGCCAGCCATGTTGTGGGTCTGGTCGATGTGGACAACAGAGGCCTCGGCGGTATCGAGAAGTTCATCGATAACAACCCGCAGCTGACCATGATGAACCCGCAGACCGAGTCGGGCGGCGAGACAGTGGCGGTATCGCTGGATGTCGGCGCACAGCATGTCCTCCGCGAAGAGCTCGCGAACGCTATGAAGCTCTACGAGGCCAAGGCAGCGTCGGGCATCGTCATGGATGTGCACACCGGAGAAGTCGTTGCTCTCGCGTCGCTGCCGGATTTCGATCCCCATCGCCGTGAACAGGCGCTGGACAAAAACAGGATCAACCGGGTCGGCTTCGGCGTCTACGAACTGGGTTCTGTTTTCAAGGCAATCACGGTGGCCGGCGTGCTCGATTCCGGCTTGGCGAATGTCAATTCGGTCTACGATGCGACCAGCCCCATCTATTTCGGCCGCTTCTCGATCAGCGACTTCCACGGCAAGCGCCGCCCGCTCACGGTGACCGAGGCTTTCATCTACTCCTCGAACATCGCCTCCGCGAAAATGGCGATGCATATGGGCGTGCCCGCCCATCAGGCGTTTCTCAAGAAGCTCGGCCTGCTTGATCCTGTCGTCACGGAGCTCGGCCCAAGCGCCGCGCCAATCGTGCCGAAGCATTGGAAGAAGCTGAACACGATGACCATCGCCTTCGGGCATGGGCTGTCGGTCACGCCTCTTCAGCTGGCGACGGCGACCGTGCCGCTCGTCAATGGAGGCTATGCGCTGCCGCCCACGTTCCTGCCGCGCACGCGCGCCGAAGCGATGGCGGAGGCAACGCGCGTCGTCTCGCCGGAGACCAGCGCGGCGATGGTGAAGCTAATGCGTGAGAACGTGCTGCGCGGGTCAGGCAAGCGGGCGAACGCCGAAGGTTATCGCGTCGGCGGCAAGACAGGGACGGCCGAGAAGGTCGTCAACGGGCGCTATGCGCGGCATTCGTTGCTTAACAGTTTCCTGTCGGTGTTCCCGACCGACGATCCGCAATATGTCGTCCTCGTGACCTTGGACGAGCCTCAACGCGTCGAGGCCACGAACTGGAACTCGACCGCGGGCGTCAACGCGGCCCCCACGGTGGGCAAGGTCGTGGCGCGCATTGCGCCGATTCTCGGGGTTCAACCTCGGTTCGGCGAGACCGCATCGCGGTTTGACGCCAAGACATCGGCCACCTATTAGAAGACGACCGGGCTCAGTACGACGTGGTCCGGTCCTGAGATTTTTCATTAATGTGAGCGGGTTGCGGGCAGTCCCACATGACCCTCGGTGAATTGGTAGGACCGGAGGCGAAGTTAAGCGCGGCGGCAGCGGCGCTGCCAATTTCAGGCATCGCCGTCGACAGCCGGCAGGTGAAGCCGGGCAATCTCTTCGCGGCTCTGCCAGGGGTCAACACGGACGGAGCTCGGTTCGCGGCCGATGCCGTGGAGCGCGGCGCCGTCGCGGTTCTGGCGCCGGAAACCATGGATGTGGGCGTGCCCGTCATCGCCGTTCCCGATCCGCGCCGAACCCTTGCTTTGATCGCCGCGCGGTTCTTCGGCGCCCAGCCCGAAACCACGGTTGCCGTCACCGGCACGAACGGCAAGACATCGGTCGCATCGTTCACGCGCCAGCTCTGGAGCGATCTTGGGCATGCCTCGGCGAGCCTCGGCACCGTCGGTGTCGTGTCGCCGAGCGGCACGAAGGTTCTGAGGCACACCACGCCCGATCCAATCGAACTGCATGCAATTCTTGCGGACCTGACAGCAGAACCGGTGACGCATCTGGCTTTGGAAGCCTCCAGTCACGGGCTGCAGCAGCGGCGGCTGGACGGCGTGGTGCTCAAGGCCGGGGCGTTCACAAATATCTCTCGTGATCATGTGGACTATCACGCAAGCTTCGAAGACTACTTCGCGCAGAAGCTGCGGTTGTTCACCGAACTCTTGCAGCCTGGTGCAGCGGCGGTCATCGACATGGACAGCCCCGAGAGCGTGTGCGTCGCCGAGGCTGCCAAGTCGCGCGGCCTACATGTTCTCAGCGTTGGACGAAACGGCGAAACGCTTCGCCTCCTTTCGGCGGAGATCGAGGGCTTCGCGCAGCGGCTGAAGATTGAGCACGCGGGAAAGACGCACACGGTGCTTTTGCCGCTCGTCGGCGAGTTTCAGGCGAGCAATGCGCTTGTTGCAGCCGGCCTAGCGATGGCGACGGGCGCGCCGGCGGACGAGGTGCTGCCGCGGCTCGAGCATCTAGAAGGCGCGAGGGGACGTCTGGACTTCGCTGGAACCTCTCCATACGGCGCGCCGATCTTCATCGACTACGCTCACACGCCGGATGCGCTCGCGAAGGCGCTCGACTCCTTGCGCCCTTATGCGGCGAACAAGTTGTTCGTGGTGTTCGGATGCGGTGGCGACCGCGACCGTGGCAAACGACC
>JARRPE010000084.1:0-5803 GCA_037383205.1 Methyloceanibacter sp. | reverse complement strand
CGAACCAAGCCTATGGATTCGGTGCGGATTGCGATGCCGCAGTGACGCTTGGTCCTTCGATCCAGTTGAACCGGTCGGTGCTGAGCAAGATGAAATGGATCAGCAACGCCAGTGCAAACAGGAAGGTGAAAAGTGCGATCAGCGTGCGACGCGGATCGAAGAGTAACCACATTCTCCACATGTCAATTCCTCCTTATGCCACCAGCGGGATGAGGCTGCTGGCCGTTTCCATCACGCCATTGAGTGAGGCATAGCCCTCCGGACCTGGCAGCCATGGCCGCCACATCCACACAAGAAAGTGCGCAATGATCGCAATGACTGTGAAGATGATGAAGCTCGTCATGAATATTCCATGGAACTCCTTGGCTTCGTTCTCGGTAAGACCCGAGAGAGAGCCGGTTCGTTCAGTTGCCATATGCATTCTCCCTTAGTCGCCTTGCATTCGTTGCCGCGAACCCCGCGGCAGGGATTTCCGTGGACCTCTTCGACCACGGCAAATTTCGCTCCGGCGTCTGCCGGTTTGTCCGCTCTCGCCTAAACCATGAAGACGTACGTGGCGCAGATGCCGGCCGCGTTTCTGGCTTGGGCTAAAACCGAGTGATGCGCCGTTCCGCCGGCGCGGCCTAACCATCGCCACGGCAAGACCCTTTGAATTGCCGCAGCGATCAGGAAAAGGCTGAAACAGATTGCGTATAGGAGACGGAACTGCAGACCTTCCTCCTCACCCCGCCGGGCGACAGGCACATGTATGCTCATGGCTTCCTCTCTCATCTCCGTTGACCACTGACGTCCTTGCTGGACGACAGACCGAACCATCTACGTGCTCTCGACGGCTCGCGCCGCGAGACACGGACAAAGGGAAGCGGGGAGGATGACAGTGACTTCATGCCGCTTGTCCCTCTTTGACTGACGCGCGTGCCTGGCCGACGTGCACTGCAGTCACCCGCTCCTCTCCGGCGCACCGAGTTGCACGCTCGGCTGCGTCCCGCAGACGCTTTGCCGCAGAGATGCGAACCAGCACCGGTTGAGATTCGATGATATCGTCGAGCGCTCTCTTGGCTTCCTCGTCCCATGGGAGCTCTTCATGCAGTCGCGCATGCGTGGCCTCGACCTGATCGAGCTCCGTGCCAAGAGGTAGAATGTTGAAGAGCGCATCGAAGAGCGCGTTGCAGACTTCCTGCAAAATGTAGGTCGCGCCGCTGTAGCCCATGAAGGGCGTTCCGGTATGCCGGCGAATTATGGAGCCGGGGAAGGACGCCGGGATGTAGATCGCGCGCGATCCGATTTCCGCCAGGTACATGCGCTCGTTGTAGCTGCCGAACAGAATGAGCGGCGTGTTGTCGGCGACCTCTTTGCGAATTCGCTGATTGTCCGGCTTCACGCCCGCGCGGCGCGCGAAGGAGAACGTGCACGGAAGTCCGAGCTCCGTTTCGAGGAAGTTGCGCACACCGCGGGCATAGGTCTCATTGGCGACAATGGCGAAGCTCGCCGTGCCGAAAAAGTCTTGGGTGACCGAGCGCCACAGATCCCACAGCGGCTTGATCGTTGTGTGCTTCTCACGCTCGATGAACGGCTCCGGGTCGATACCGACGAGCTCGCCGAGCGTGCGCAGGAATTTCGTCGTGGAGTGCAGACCGATCGGCGCTTGCAAGTAAGGCCTCTCCAACGCCTCGCAGAGAAGCCTGCCGAACTCGCGATAGAGGCAGATATTGACGTCCGCATTGACGAGGTTGGGAATGTCGGCGAGATGCGTTCCGAGGGGGAACACCATGTTCACATCGCATCCCATTCCCTCGACGAGACGTCTGATCTCCGCGAGATCCGACGGCATGTTGAACGTCCCGTAAGCCGGCCCGATGATGTTGACTCGGGGCTTCTCGCCTTCCGCGCGCTCCTTGCGTGCCGGAATCTTCTTGCGGCCGTATTGCGTCCACAGCCAGGCCAAGGCGCGGTCCGCCGATTGCCATTGATCCTCGTCGATGGTGCGCGGCAGGAAGCGCTGGATGTTGGCGCCTTCCGGCGTAACGCCGCCGCCGATCATCTCGGCAATCGATCCTGTCACCACAACCGCCGGCAGCGACGGATCGAGCACGGCACGCGCGCGCCGCATCGCTTCCTCGGTACCCGTCTGACCGAGTTCTTCCTCGCCAAGACCCGTCACCACGATGGGAAGTTCGTGAGGCGGCAATGCGTCGGTGTAGTGAAGCACCGAGGTCACGGGGAGATTCTCGCAGCCCACCGGCCCGTCAATGATGACCTGCAGGCCCTTGACTGCCGTGAACACATACACGGAGCCCCAGTAGCCGCCCGCACGGTCGTGATCGAGTACCAGCATCAGACCATCTCCTCGGACTTGCGCTTCTTGGCTTCCTTGTCGAGGCGCCGCTTGAAGTCCTTACGGAAGTGTTCGTTGTCCTCTGGAACGTCCTCCCAGATACCGGCTGCGTGGCCAACACCCACGCCTTCAAAGAAATCTCTCATCAAATCGAACCGCGGCTTGGCGTCGAGCGCCGCGTTGATCACCTGCGCGAGCGATCCGGCCCCGGCCGGTCCCATCAAGGGACGTGCGGAGATGAGATTGGTGAAGTAGAGGGACGGAATGGCCATCTGTTTCGCCTTCTGCACGACCGGCGTCGTTCCGATGGCGAGGTCGGGTCGAAACTCTTCGACCGCGGCGATATCCTGCTCAAGCGAAGCCCGGTAGGTCACGGCGACGCCTTTGCTTTCGAGCCATTCTCTGTCCGGATCGGACCACTTCGTGCGCGGACAAGCCGTGCCGACGTAACGCACATCGGCGCCGCTCTCGACGAGCAAGCGCGCCACAAGCAACTCGGACCCTTCGTAGCCTGAGACCGTGATGCGCCCATCGATCGGCTTGCCGGACAGGGCACCGCGAATGGCCGGCAGCACCGTATTCTTGGCGGCATCGATCTTTGAACGCGCGACACCGCAGGAGACGCCGATGGCCTCGAGCCAGGCAGCGGTGCCGTCGTGGCCGACAGGAGCCGATCCGACGATATCGCGGCCTGCGGCTTCGAACTCCCGGAAGCTTGCCGTGTAGAAGGGATGGATGGCGGCAACCACACCGCAATCGAGCGCCGCATAGAGCTCGCGCCACTCGCGTGTCGGCACCACCGGCCCGGCGGCAAGGCCCAACGGGGCCAGCAGCCCGCCAATGCCGATGGGATCGGCAGGAAACATCTCACCGACGAGAGTGACGGTCGGCTTGTCCGGCGTGCCGGCATGGGGCGCCTGGACAGGGCCCTCCTCTGCTTCTGTACGCGCGAAGCGGAGCATAGCCGCGGCCAGGACATCCTTTGCTTCGGCATGAGTCGGAACGCCGAAGCCCGGAACGTCGATACCAATTATGCGCACCCCGTTGATCACCTGCGGCAGCAGGCGAAGCGGAACGCCGGAAGCCGTGGGCACGCAGAGATTGATGACAACGACGGTGTCGTAGAGATCGGGGTCCGCAAGATCGTGGACGGCTTGTTTGATGTCCTCAAACAGCTTCCCGGTGACGAGCGTCTCGGAATTGAACGGCACATAGCCCACCGAGCGGCGCGCCCCATAAAAGTGCGACGTGAAAGTCAGCCCGTAAACGCAACAGGCCGAGCCGGACAGAACCGTTGCCGTGCGGCGCATGCGCAAGCCCACACGGAGCGACCCGAAGGCCGGGCACATGCTCTGGGGCTGATCGTGCGGCCCCAACGGATAATCAGCCGCATAGCGCTCAAGCGTTTCGCTCTTGCCTGCCTTCTCGGCGGCACGGCGCATCTCCGCCGCACCGGCATGGCATCCCACACCGTCTCCTGCGGCCCCATCAAGACCAGCTGGCACGGTTTGGGAGTCGCGAGGCTGATCGTGATCGTTGCTCATCGGCGCGGACCGAGCGTCGTCATAGAGCACCTCGGTGCCCTTGCCCGTCTCTCGGTTGAGTTTCTGGTCCATCGCCGTCATCGGTCTGTTGGCCTCAAACTGTCTCGTAGACGACTTCAAGCGACGGCTTCTCGTGGACTGTGCCACCACACATGTCCTCGAACGTCGCGGGCTGGAGCTTGACGTTTCGTCCGACGTCCTCGCTTTTGAACAAGCCGAGCAGGCCATCTTGATCGAGCGGCGCGGGGTGCACCGGCGGCGCTTCGGCGACGTTGGTCGCAAGCTCTTCGAAGAGAGGACCCCAGTCGCTATTGGGCGTTCCGATGATTTCGTAGTTGGCGCTCTTGCGGCGAATGTCTTCATTCGCCGGAATTGCCGCGAGGACCGGAATTCCCGCCTCGTCGCAAAAGGCTTGGGCTTCCCCGGTGTGGTCGTCCTTGTTGATGACCATGCCCGCGACGCCCACATTGCCACCGAGCTTGCGGAAATACTCCACCGCCGAGCAGACATTGTTGGCGACGTACAAGGATTGCAGGTCGTTGGAGCCGACCACGATCACCTTCTGGCACATGTCGCGGGCGATCGGCAGGCCGAAGCCGCCACAGACCACATCGCCGAGGAAGTCGAGAAGGACGAAATCGAAGCCCCACTCATGGAAGCCGAGCTTCTCCAGCAACTCGAACCCATGGATGATTCCGCGGCCGCCGCAACCGCGGCCGACCTCGGGACCACCGAGCTCCATCGCGAAAACGCCGTCCCGCTTGAAGCACACGTCGCCGATTTCGACCTCTTCGCCGGCGAGCTTCTTCTTCGACGAGGTCTCGATAATGGTGGGGCAAGCGCGACCGCCGAACAGAAGCGACGTCGTATCGCTTTTAGGATCGCAGCCGATGAGAAGCACACGTTTGCCCTGCTGCGCCATCATGTAGGAGAGATTCGCCAAGGTGAAACTCTTGCCGATGCCGCCCTTTCCATAGATCGCAATGATCTGGGTTTCCTTGGTGACTTCGCCTGTCACAACCGGATCCGGCTCGACCGCTGCTTCGTCGCGCAGAAAATCGTAGACCTTCGAGCAAGCAGGAGCCTCAGGTGCCAGGGCTGGTGACGTGGTCATTTGTACGCTCTCCAATCCAAAATCATTTTCAGGCAGCTGGGATCACCGAACGCAGTCCGATAGGCCGCGTCCGCCTGTTCCGCCGGGTGCCGATGAGTGATGAGACCGTCCAGCGACAGCGCTCCGGACTCGATGAGTTTCTTGACGGCCGCGAGATCCTCGGGCTGCCATTCGGCGGCGACGCGAAGGCGCGCCTCCTTCATGAAGGCCGGTGGGAAAGCGAAATGAAGCGGGTTGGAGTAGAAGCCGGCCAGCACCACCTCGCCCTTCGGCGCGAGGCGACCGATCAACGTATCGAGCAGATCCGGATCGCCGCTCACATCACAAATGCAGGCATAGTCGCGGCCCGCATCCTCATCGGGCGTCGTAACGGGATAGCCCTCCGCGCCACCGGCTCGGCGCGGATCGTGTTCCCACACCGTGGGCACCTTGCCGCGCGCGACCGTGATTCTCGCCAAGAGACGCCCAAGTACGCCGTGCCCCACGATAAGGTCCGGGAGCACATCGCCGACCTCGATGGCGTGATGGGCCGTGGCGGCGAGCGCTAGAAGAACGCCGCGCTCTCCAAGCTCCTTGTCGAAAGAAATGACGCGCGAGCCCGGAACGACCAGCCGCGCAGCGGCGCCGCCAAAGAGTCCGCGGATTTCGCCGAAACAACGAGCCCCCGGGACGAAGACGTGGTCCCCGATCTGGGCTCCCGAGTTTGGACCTGCGCTGGTAATGCAGCCGACGGATTCGTACCCAGGAACGAGCGGGTAGCCCATGCCGGGGAAGGAGGGCATACGACCCGACCAGAGCAGCCGCTCGGTC
>JARRPE010000083.1:0-11260 GCA_037383205.1 Methyloceanibacter sp. | reverse complement strand
GTTACGAGTCGGAAGTCATGCGCGAGCACGCGAACGCCCCAACGCCAAGATCGTGGTCACCGGCTGCGCGGCACAAATCAACCCGGACCAATTCGCGCGTATGGACGAGGTCGATCGTGTTGTCGGCAATCAGGAAAAGCTCGAGGCGCGGACGTTCCAATCCCTCGGCCTGCTCGGTCTTGGGACGGACGACACGGAAAAGGTCTCGGTCAACGACATCATGTCGGTCACGGAGACCGCCGGTCATCTCATCGAAGGCTTCGGCGGCCGGGCACGGGCCTATGTGCAGATCCAGAACGGCTGCGATCATCGCTGTACGTTTTGCATTATCCCGTACGGACGCGGTCCGTCGCGGTCGGTGCCCGCAGGCGAAGTGGTGGCGCAGGTCCGCCGCCTCGTCGAGAACGGCTATCAGGAGATTGTGCTGACCGGTGTCGACATGACGGCCTACGGCAAGGATCTGCCGGGCGTCTCGACGCTGGGCAAGCTCGTGCGGACCGTGCTCAAGCTTGTGCCCGAGCTGCCGCGCCTACGGCTGTCCGCTGATGCCCCATCTGCATCTGTCCTTGCAGGCGGGCGACGATCTTACCTTGAAGCGGATGAAGCGCCGCCACGCGCGGGCTGACTCCGTGGCGTTTTGCGAGGCCATGCGGCGCGTGCGTCCCGACATCGTCTTCGGCGCCGACATCATCGCCGGCTTCCCGACGGAAACGGCGGACATGTTCCAGAACTCGCTGTCGCTCGTTGACGATTGCGGCTTGACCTTCCTGCATGTCTTCCCGTTCTCGCCGCGCGAGGGTACGCCCGCCGCGCGCATGCCCCAAGTGCACGGCACTGTCATCACCGAGCGGGCGCGGGCCCTGCGGGAGAAGGGTGCGGCCGCTCTGCACGCCCATCTCGAAGGCGCGAAGGGGCGCCGCATTCAGGTTCTTATGGAGACCGACCATCAGGGCCGCTCTGCCGACTTCACGCCGGTCCGTGTCGATCCTTGCGCGGTGAGCGCAGGCGCTCTCGTCGACTGTGTCGTTGCGGGCGACGACGGCGCCGCTTGGATTGCGGAGGCGCTGCGGTGAGCGGCGAAGAACCGTCCGAAGAGAAGACAGGGTGGTTCGCACGGCTCAAGGCGGGCGTTTCGCGCACGTCGAACGCGCTAAGCGAAAACATCACCGGCGTGCTGACCAAGCGCAAGCTCGATGATGAGACGCTGGACGAGCTCGAGGAAGTCCTGCTCAAGGCGGATCTCGGTTTCGCCATGGCCGATCGGATCCGCGATCGGCTCGGATCGGGACGCCACGACAAGAATATCAGTGCGGACGACGTGCGCGCCGTGCTGGCGGAAGAAGTGGCGAACGTTTTGGAGCCCGTTGCGAAACCGCTGGAGCTCGATCCAGACGCCAAGCCGCACGTGATCCTGGTCGTCGGGGTCAACGGAACCGGCAAGACGACCACGATCGGCAAGCTGGCCTATCAGTTTGTCCAGAATGGGAAGTCTGTCTTGCTCGCAGCCGGAGATACATTCCGCGCCGCCGCCATCGATCAGCTCAAGATCTGGGGCGGGCGCGTCGGTGCCGACGTGGTCGCACGGGATGTCGGTGCGGACCCGGCCGGCGTCGCCTTCGAAGCGCTCGAGCGCGCGAAGGCCGACGGTACCGACGTTCTGCTCATCGACACGGCAGGCCGCCTGCACAACAAGGGCGACCTCATGGCCGAACTTGCGAAGATCGTTCGCGTCTTGAAGAAGTTCGATGCAGACGCGCCGCACACGGTCCTGCTCGTGCTCGATGCCACGACAGGGCAAAATGCGCTGAGTCAGGTGCAAACGTTTCGCGAGATCGCCGGCGTCACAAACCTTGTCGTGACCAAGCTCGACGGCTCGGCCCGTGGCGGCATTGTCGTGGCGATCGCGGAAAAGTTTGGTCTCCCCATTAATGCCATCGGCGTGGGCGAGGGTATCGGAGATTTCGAGCCATTCGATGCGCATGATTATGCGCGCGCAATTGCAGGAGCAGATCAGAAGAATGACGCAGCCGCCTGAGGTCACGACCGAGCCGGAGACGAAGACCGAGATCAGAAAGGGCAAGGACTCCGAGCAGTCCGTGGCGGGGAAGCTGCTGATCGAGCTCGGGCCGCTGCTTGTCTTTTTCGGCGTCAACGCGGCCTACGGTATCTTTGCGGGCACTGCGGCCTTCATGGTGGCGACGATTGTCTCGCTTGGCCTTGCCTGGTGGCTGTACCGCAAGATTCCGGTGATGCCGGTCGTGAGCGCGGGTCTCGTTCTCGCGTTCGGCGGACTGACGCTCTATCTGCACGACGACACGTTCATCAAGCTCAAGCCAACCATCGTCTACACGATGTTCGCCATCCTATTGATCGGCGGCCTCGCCGCACGGAAGCCGGTGCTCGCTCTTTTGTTCGGACCCGTTTTCAATCTGACGGAGGAAGGCTGGCGCAAGCTCACAATTCGCTGGGCGATCTTCTTCATCGCCATGGCCGTGCTCAACGAATTCGTTTGGCGCACTTTCTCGACGGACACATGGGTCAGTTTCAAGGCCTTCGGATTTCTGCCGATCACATTTGTATTTGCGATGTCCCAAGTGCCACTGATGCAGCGCTACGGGGTGGACGAAAACTCCCAGTAGTTTTGACACAGCGCATTTCTCACCAATCTCTCGAAGTGTAGCTCTTGCAGGATACGTACATTGTGCCGATATCAGGCGTTCAGTGTGCGGTTTGTCTCCTGCAACGGACGTACCAAGAGGTTTGTTGTGGGGTGACAGGATGTCCCGTTGCCGTGATGTGCAAGCGGGTGCGTCTATAGTCCGTTAGAACATCAGGCGCCGGAAGGTCTGCGGTCAGTACATTCTTGGATCATGGCGCAAACGCGTACGGGGGACGTCCATATGACTACAAAGAGCAAGAATCCGCTCGAGAGCTCTGCCACCCATTTGTTGCACCGCGCCGGTCAGCGCGCGGCAGATATCTTTGCCGAGGAGGCCAAGAAGGGCGGCCTGACGCCCCGGCAGTACGCCGTGCTGACGGCGGTGTCGCAAGAAGAAGGGCTGCCGCAGGCGGAACTCGTCGCTCGGACGGGTATCGATCGGTCGACCTTGGCCGATATCGTCGCCCGGCTCTTGAGCCGCGGCCTCATCCAGCGCAAGCGCGCGAAAGAAGATGGCCGGGCCTATGCAATCAAGCTGAGCGCCAAGGGTACGAAAGCTCTGGCCAAGGCCAAGCCCGCGGCGAGCGCTGCGGACTCTCGGCTTCTGGCCGGCCTCAGCGCGACGAAGCGTAACGAGTTCTTGCAGACGTTGGCTAAGATCGTTGCCGACGGCGAGGACGCTTAGCCTGACGGCTCGTCCGCACCCGCCCGTTCACCTGCCTGCGCCGATGCCGCGCCGCCGCGGATAAGCGGCAGGATGTTCGTTTCGACCACGTCCCGGGTCAGGGGCCCGGCGTGGCGGAACGCGACCGTGCCGTCGCCGGAGATCACGTAGATCTCCGGAACGCCGTAGACACCGAAATCGATGGCCGTCCGCCCCGAGCGGTCGACGCCGATGTCGGTGTACGGGTCGCCGTAGCCGCCGAGGAATCGCCGCGCCGCGGTCGGGTCGTCCTTGTAGTTGATGCCGTAAAACCGAATGTCCGGATCTTGCGCGCGAAGCTCCTCGGCGAGCGCCATGACATCCGGATGTTCCTCGCGGCATGGCGCGCACCATGATGCGAAGAAATGAACGACGGCGGGTTTGCCTTTGCCAAGGGCCGCAGAGGTGACGCCTTCGGCCTTGCCCGGCTCCGTGCCGGCCGCGTTCAGGGGTGGCAGCTCGAATTGCGGCACGGGCTTGCCGATTAGCGCCGACGGCAGGTGCGACGGGTCGCCGGCATTCAGCGCGACGAAGAATAGCCCAGCCAGGGCGGCGAAGATGGCGAACGGCAGGATGACACCAAACCGGCGTTTGGGCGCCGCGGGTGTTGCAGCCGCATCTTTTCCGCCTGAGCCTTGCGGGTCGGTCATGAGGTCCCCTTCGCGTCCGGTCGGGCGGTGCGCGTCACGGTTGGTGTTGCCGCGGCGCCCCGGGCAGCCGAGCGGCGGGCGATGCCTTGGCGTTCGAGCTCCGCCAGAAGCCGCCGTTGCTTGCGGTCGTCGGCGATGATCGCGACCGCCAGCCCGCCGAGCGCGATGAACGCCACCGCGTAGGCCGCGATGATGAAGCTGGCATGGGGTCCGAGACCGAGCATCGGGGGATCCTACTCCTAAGACGCCGCCGCTTGCGCGACTTGGGTCTGTTGCAGGACGCGCACCCGGCGCCGCAGGATTTCAGCGCGCATGGCGATGAGATGCAGCAGCACGAAGAGCGCGAGGAACGCGACTCCCATCACGAATAGCGGCGTGAGGAGCGAGGGGTCGATGGTCGGACCATCGGCACGGAAAACGCTCGCGGGCTGATGCAACGTGTTCCACCAGTCGACTGAGAATTTGATGATGGGCAGGTTGACGGCTCCGACCAGGGCCAGGATCGCGGCCGCGCGTCCGGCCCGGCCCGGGTCCTCGATCGACTGCCACAGCGCAATCAAACCGAGATACAGCAGGAACAAGACGAGCAGCGAGGTCAGGCGCGCGTCCCAGACCCAATAGGTGCCCCACATGGGTTTGCCCCAGAGCGAGCCCGTCACCAGGATTACGAACGTGAACGTCGCGCCGATCGGCGCCGCGGCCTTCGCCGCCACGTCGGCCAGGGGATGCCGCCAGATCAGCGTGCCGAGCGCCGCGATCGCGATGACCGCGTAGCAGCCCATACCCACCCAGGCGGCGGGCACATGGATGTACATGATCCGCACGGTCTCGCCCTGCTGGTAGTCGGCCGGCGCCACGAAAAACGCCTGATACAAGCCGATTCCGAGCAAGATCGCCGTGAGCGCTGCCAGCCAGGGAATCACCGCTGCGGTGAAGTTCAGGAAGCGCGTCGGGTTGGCGAGATTGGTCAGTGAGAAGGTCATCGCTGCTGATCTAGTGGCTTTAGCGGAAAAGCGCAAAGCGGAAGCACTATGAAAAAACGGAAAGCTGTGCCGAAAACAAGGCCGGATGAGGCTCCTAGCGGAAACTGGTGCGGAGCGCCGCGGCCGAGGCCAGCGGCGCCAGCACCATGCTGGCAAGGCTGATCGCACAAAGCATCAGGAACGGCGGCCATGGCGATCCGGGCCCCGTTACGGCGGCGGAAATGGTCGAGACGCCGAAAATCAGCACCGGCACATAGAGCGGCAGGACGAGCAGGGCCAGCAGCAGTCCGCTGCGCCGGAGGCCCAGAGTGAGACTGGCGCCGATGCCGGCAATGAAGCTGACCGCCGGCGTGCCGACCAGCATGGCGAGAATGAGGATCGGGATCGTGTCGATGGGGAAGTTCAGCAGCAGCCCCAGAACCGGGGCCAGCAGGGCGAGCGGCACGCAGGTCGTGATCCAATGGGCGAGCGATTTCGACGCGGCCACGGCGGCGAGCGGGAGCGGTCCCATGGTCAGCACGTCGAGGGAACCGTCCTCGTAGTCGTTGTGAAAGATGCGGTCCGCCGAGAGGA
This sequence comes from Methyloceanibacter sp., assembly GCA_037383205.1. GTDB lineage: Bacteria > Pseudomonadota > Alphaproteobacteria > Rhizobiales > Methyloligellaceae > Methyloceanibacter. The sequence goes on along the minus strand of JARRPE010000083.1, from coordinate 5,692 downwards.
GCGCCGCGAGGAGCAGAGCGATCCACAGAAGTCCCGGCGCCACGCGCGCAAGGAGGTTCATGTCCGGTCCGAGTCCGAACGGCGCAATGGCGATGACCACCAGATAAAACCCGAGCGCCACGCCGATGGCGCCGCCTTCGCGGAAGGCGAGGGCGATGTCACGCCGCAAGAGAGCGACGGCGGCGGTCACGTCGCCACGTCCTCAGCCGGGGCGCCCGCGTCGTCGGCGGGATCCAGCCGATGCAGATCGAGCGTATGGGTGAATGCCCCGCCCAGCGGGACATGGGTCGACACGATGGCGATCCCGCCCGCTTGTCCGTGGGCCTCGATCGCACGCCCCAAGCGCCCGACGGAAGCGGTGTCGAGCGACACCGACGGTTCATCGAGCAGCCAGATCGGGCGCGGACAGGCGAACAGCCGCGAGAGCGCGAGCTTCCTTTTCTGGCCGGCGGACAGAAAGGCCGCCGAGATATCGGCGATCGCGCTGAGCCCGAACACATCGAGGGCCGCGTCCACGCCGCCATCCCCGAACCCGTCTGTTTCGGGGCGGCTTACGAGATACTCCCTCCAGAAGGCAAGGTTTTCGCGCACTGTGAGGCTCGCTTTGATCCCGTTCAGGTGCCCCACATAGTGGCAAAGCTCGGCTGCAGGCGTCCCGGCCTCGGCGCCGGCCACCGACACCTCTCCGGCCGCGAGCGGCAGCAGGCCCGCGATCTGACGCATGAGGCTCGTCTTGCCCCTGGAGGGTTACGGAAAAGGGGGTGCTCATGAAACGAGTTGCAGCCTAGTTGCGCAAAATTTCGGCAGGTCTCGCTGCCGTATCGATGGAAAGAGCGTCTCTTCGCGTCATTGTCTGGTCCTTGCAAGGGCCTTTATAGTTGCGGAAAAGCGTGTATCCAAAGGCCAACACTGCCCGCTGGCCGGGAATTGGCCCCCATTTCGGGGCTGAAGGGCCCGTTCGAGCCCTCCTGGCATGGCGGTTGGGGGGCGTTTGGCTGCGTCTTTGCATGCCATTGGCCTTGGCGCTCAACTTCGCCGAGGCGCACATTTGCTGGGACTTGCCCATCGTCTGGGCTCGCAAAGGAGATTTCGTTGACAGCGGTTGCTTTGACCTCGCTCGACAGCTTCAAGTGCCGACGCACTCTGAAGGTCGGTAAGCACGAGTACGAGTATTTTGATCTGAAAGTTGCGGAGAAGGAGGGATTGCACGGCGTCGGCAGTCTGCCGTTCTCCTTGAAAGTTCTGCTCGAAAATCTGCTCCGGCATGAGGATGGGCGCACGGTCACGTCCGACGATATCCGCGCCCTTGCCGAATGGGTCCAGAACAAGCGCAGCGACCGCGAGATTGCCTTTCGCCCTGCGCGCGTGCTGATGCAGGATTTCACCGGCGTGCCCGCGGTCGTCGATCTCGCCGCGATGCGCGACGCGGTCGCAAAGCTCGGCGGCGACTCCAAGAAGATCAATCCGCTCGCGCCGGTAGACCTCGTGATCGACCATAGCGTGATGGTCGACGCTTTCGGGTCCGGCGCTTCCTTCAAGTTCAACGTCGACAAGGAATATGAGCGCAACGGTGAGCGTTATGCGTTTCTGCGCTGGGGCGCGGGCGCGTTCGACAATTTCCGCGTCGTGCCGCCCGGAACCGGGATATGCCACCAGGTCAATCTCGAATATCTTGCGCAGACCGTGTGGACCAAGGAAGAGAACGGCAAGACGGTTGCCTATCCGGATACGCTTGTAGGCACCGACTCCCATACCACCATGGTCAACGGGCTGGCGGTGCTCGGTTGGGGCGTCGGCGGCATCGAGGCGGAAGCGGCGATGCTCGGTCAGCCGATCTCCATGCTCCTTCCGGAAGTCATCGGGTTCGAACTCAAGGGCGAACTCAAAGAGGGCGTCACCGCCACCGATCTCGTGCTCACCGTAGTCGAGATGCTGCGCGAAAAAGGCGTGGTCGGAAAGTTCGTCGAATTTTACGGCTCCGGCCTCGACAATCTGCCGCTCGAGGACCGCGCGACCATCGCCAACATGGCGCCGGAATACGGCGCGACCTGTGGCTTCTTCCCCATCGACAAAGAGGCTCTGGCTTATTTGGAGGCCACGGCACGCAAGGACTCCCGCGTCGAGCTGGTGAAGGCCTATGCCAAGGCGCAGGGCATGTACCGCAAGGACGACACGCCCAATCCGGTCTTCACCGATACGCTGTCGCTCACCCTGTCCGACGTCGTGCCCTCGATCGCGGGTCCCAAGCGGCCGCAGGATCGCGTGGCGCTCTCGAACGCCGCGCCGGCGTTTTCCAAGGTGCTCGATCAGGAGTACGGCAAGGGCGCCGAGGCCGATAGGCGCGCGCCCGTGGACGGCAAGAACTTCGATCTCGGGCATGGCGACGTTGTCATCGCCGCGATCACGTCCTGCACCAACACGTCCAACCCTTATGTGATGGTGGGCGCGGGGCTGCTGGCCCGCAACGCCGTCGAGAAGGGTCTCAGCGTGAAGCCCTGGGTGAAGACGTCGCTCGCGCCTGGATCCCAGGTGGTCACCGACTATCTCAATCAGGCAGGCCTCCAGAAAGATCTCGACAAGCTCGGTTTCAATCTCGTCGGTTACGGCTGCACCACGTGTATCGGCAACTCGGGACCGCTCCCTGAAGAGATCTCGAACACGATTCACGAGAACGGCCTTGCCGTTGCGTCGGTGCTCTCGGGCAACCGGAACTTCGAGGGCCGGGTCAACAACGACGTGCGGGCGAACTATCTCGCCTCGCCGCCGCTCGTGGTCGCCTACGCCTTGGCGGGCTCGATCACGATCGACTTGACGACCGAACCCCTTGGCACCGGCAAGGACGGTAAGCCGGTCTATCTCAAGGACATCTGGCCCTCGTCCAAGGAGATCGCGAAGCTCGTGCGCAAGGCGGTCAAGAAGTCCATGTTCAAGGAGCGCGCCATCGCCGTCGAGGACGGGCTCACCTATCAGTGGGATACGAAATCGACTTACGTGCAGGAGCCGCCATACTTCGCCGACATGAGCATGAGCCCGGTGCCGCTGACGGATATCGAAGACGCGCGCGTCCTCGGCCTGTTCCTGGACTCGATCACGACCGACCATATTTCACCGGCAGGCGCGATCAAGGCAGACAGCCCGGCGGGCCGCTATCTCATCGAGAACGGCGTCGCACCGGCGGATTTCAACTCCTACGGCTCGCGCCGTGGCAATCACGAGGTGATGATGCGTGGCACGTTCGCCAACACCCGCATCAAGAACCAGATGGTGCCGGGCGTCGAAGGGGGCGTCACCGTGCACTACCCGTCCGGCGACCGTTTGGACATGTACGACGCGGCGATGCGCTACCAGGCCGAGAACGTGCCGCTGGTTGTTTTTGCGGGCAAGGAATACGGGACGGGATCCTCGCGTGACTGGGCGGCCAAGGGCACGCGTCTCCTGGGCGTGCGAGCCGTCATCGCCATGAGCTTCGAGCGCATCCACCGCTCCAACCTCATCGGCATGGGCGTGTTGCCGCTGACCTTCACCGACAATGCGTCGTGGGAGACGCTGGGGCTTGTCGGCAACGAGACCGTGACGCTCAAGGGGCTCGCCGACATTCAGCCGGGGCAGATCGTCGAGGCCCTCATTACGTACCCGGACGGCAAGACGCGAACCGTTCCGCTGCTGGTCCGCATCGACACCTATGACGAGCTGGACTACTTCCGCAACGGGGGCATCCTGCATTATGTGCTGCGCGGTCTTGTGAAAGAGGCCGCTTAAGGCGCTTGGCGCATACCCATGAGCCGCGTATACGCGAGCACAACTCGGTGCCTGAAATTCCCGAAATTCCCTGGGATGCAGTCACCGAGTTGTGACCGGGCGCGATCTGATTTTGCCAGAAACTCAACCTGGATTCCGGCATGGTATCGGACATGAGAATTGCCATCTCCAGAGACTCCCTCTTGCGGGCCGGCGGCGCGATGGCGTTCGCCCTTTTGGGCGTGGGGCTTGCGCCTTCTATTGGCCACGCCGAAGACACCGGGGGCGTGCGGACGCCCAGCGAGGGGAATGCGCCGGTCGTACTCGAGCTCTTCACCAGCCAGGGCTGCTCATCCTGCCCGCCCGCGGACGCGTTGTTGAAAGAACTGAAGGATAAGCCTGGGCTGATCACGCTCTCGTTCTCGGTTGTTGAAAGAGCTGAAGGACAAACCTGGGCTAATCACGCTCTCGTTCTCAGTCGACTATTGGAACTATCTCGGCTGGCACGACACGCTCTCCAGTCCCGAAAACAGCGACCGGCAACGCGACTATGCGATGGCCCGCGGCGACGGCAAGGTCTACACGCCGCAAGTGGTCGTGGATGGCATCAGCCATGTGAACGGCGCCAACGAAGCGGCCATCGAGATGGCCATTCGCACCGCCGAGCGGCGGCTCAAGAATGTGAAGGTGCCGATGTCGATGCGCGCGGAAGACGACAGCCTGTTGGTCGACATTGGCCGCGCGCCGGAGGACTCGGACATGCGTCAGGCGACAGTCTGGCTGGCCGTGGCCAAGGAAAAGGAAACGGTGAAGATCACACGCGGTGAGAACCGGGGCGAGACCATCACCTATACGCATCCGGTCCGCGAGTTGATGCCGGTTGGCATGTGGAAGGGCGAGCCGACGACGCTGCGCTTGCCGCTCAAGGACCTGCACGCCATTGGCGGCGATTGCCTCGTGTCCCTGCTGCAGGTCGAAGGGGCCGGCCCCGTGCTCGGCGCCGCGATGTTCGAGCCGCAACCCGAGTAAACGCTGAAGAACGTTGCCCCTAATAACAAAGGACCGGCAGATGCCGGCCCTTTGTCGTGCCACTGAAAACAACGGCCCGGTCCCCGTGAAAGACCTCGGGGGGCTGGGGGGCTGAGATTCCGAAATCCCTCAACGAGAGCCGGGCCATAAGGCAACGTAAAGGATCGTAAGGATTTCTGGGGCGTGCGGTTGGCTGAAACGGGGCGGAACTGTGATTTCTGTTACGTTTTGTTACAAGCCTTTATGCTGCCGCGCGCGCGGGAGCCGCTTGAAATTCCAAAGCCGCAGGGTCATCATGACGGTTCCGTCACAGGAGGCGCGTGTTGAGCGAAACGGAGCCGATAGTCTTGCCGCTGGCACGGGGGGCCGGCGGCGAATCATACGGAGCAGAGGTGGCGGCACGGCGCGAAGGCATTTCCTTCGATCGTGCAGAACTCAGCCAAATTCTCAGTGTCTACGGACGAATGGTGGCAAGCGGCGAGTGGCGCGACTACGCCATCGACATGCTCAAGGAAAAGGCCGTCTTTTCCATCTTCCGGCGCTCGTCGGAAATGCCGCTCTATCGCATCGAGAAAATCCCGAAACTGGCGCGCCGGCAGGGCGCCTATAGCGTGGTTGCGGCGACAGGGCTGATCCTCAAGCGCGGGCATGACCTCGGCCGTGTCTTGAGAGCCTTGGACAAGGGCCTGAGGATCGTAAAGGCCTAGGCGGCTGCGCCCTAAGGTCTCTACCAGCGAACAATAGAGAAGCCCCGGAGACGGGGGGACTCGGGGCTTCTCCGGTTCCTTCTGGGGGGAACCTCGTGACGGGGAGGGAAAGACCCGCCACGATACGAATCTGGCGATGCGGCGCCGATTTTCAACCCATGCGAGCCGTCCGCAGGCCAGGCCAGGGTAAACCGGAAAAGCAAAGGCCCCGACGTTTC
>JARRPE010000082.1:0-7261 GCA_037383205.1 Methyloceanibacter sp. | reverse complement strand
GCCCCCTTGGCTTACCGGTAAGGTTGTCCATGACGATCACGGCTGAGATCCTTCCTTCGTTTTCCGGTCGGGGGTCCTCTCCGAGATACGCCTCAATGGCCTCGTCCGTATCGGCGACGAAGGCCTCGCAATCGCTCTGTCGCTGTCCAAGGACGTCGCCCGTTGTGTCGTCTTGTCGTCCGGCGCCGAGCTCGCTGCGGGTATGAAGGCCGTGAACACGGGGGCCGTCGCGCGGGTTCCTGTCGGCGAAGAACTTCTGGGCCGCGTCATCGATCCGCTCGGACGGCCCCTCGACGGTGACGGCCCGATCCCAGCAAAACGCTCCGACCCAGTGGAGCGGCCCGCGCCGGCGATCATCGATCGTGACTTCGTCAGCGAACCGCTCACCACTGGGCTGACGGTGGTCGATGCCATGATTCCGCTTGGGCGCGGCCAGCGTCAATTGATCATCGGCGACCGCAAAACCGGAAAAACGGCAATCGGTATAGACGCCATTTTGAACCAACGCCGCAGCGACGTCGTCTCGATCTATGCCGCAATCGGGCAGAAAGGCTCCACCGTCGCGCGGGCCATCGACACCATCAAAAAACATGGCGCTCCGGACCGCTGCATCGTCGTTGTCGGGGAAGCCGATGCCCCGCCGGGTCTGCAATGGCTCGCACCTTATGCCGCCTGCACCCTGGCCGAGTATTTTCGCGACCGCGGGCGTCACGCGCTGCTGGTGATCGACGACCTCACCAAGCACGCCGCAGTTTATCGGGAGTTGTCCTTGTTGCTACGCCGGCCGCCGGGACGCGAGGCCTATCCAGGCGACATCTTTTACATCCATTCGCGGCTGCTCGAGCGCGCCGCCAAGTTGTCGTCCGCAGCCGGTGGTGGATCTCTCACCGCGTTGCCGATAGCCGAGACCCAAGCCGGCAATTTGAGCGCCTATATCCCGACAAATCTCATTTCGATCACCGACGGCCAAATCTATCTCGAGCCGAAGCTGTTCTACGAAGGCCATAAGCCGGCGGTGAACGTGGGATTGAGCGTATCGCGCGTCGGCGCGAAGGCGCAGCCGCCGGTCCTCAAGGACCTCGCGCGTAACCTTCGCCTCGCCTATGCGCAGTTCCTCGAGCTCGAAGTCTTCATGCGTTTCGGTGCGACGGTGGATGAGCGGACGCGCAAGACCATCGAACGCGGGCGCCGAATTCGGGCCGTCTTGTCGCAGCCCGAGAAAGCACCGCTGTCTCTTGCCGAGCAAGTTGCTTTGTTGGTCGCGGTCGAGTCGGGCGCCTTTGACGAAGTGCCGGTCGCCGAGGTGCCGGAAATAGAAGCCAAGCTGGCTGCCGCGCTTGACGGCGACATGGCCGCGGTCGCCGATCGAATCGATAGGACGGGTACGCTGGACGACAAAGACCGCGCCGCTATCCTCGACTGTGTCACGCGGGTGCTGGCGCAGTCAGGAGCGACGGCCGCAGCGAAAGGCGCCGAAGATGGAGCAACTCGCCAGGCTTAGGGCAAGGCTCGCCACGCTGAGCGAGCTTGGCGACATCATCGTCGCGATGCGCGCGCTCGCGACCGCCGCAGTGCGGGAGTCGCGCCAAGCGCTTCCAGCCATCGAGGCCTATGCGCGACTCATCGAAGATGGGGTTGCCGATGTCGCGGCAATGCTGGAGGCAAGTGCCGAGGAAGCGGCCGAGCCAGCGAACGGTGAGCGAGAAACGATCTGCCTCATTGGCAGCGACCACGGCTTCGTCGGTAATCTCAATAGCGACTTGCTGGACGGGATTGATATCCCACATGGCAGCCGGCTCATCGTCGTCGGCCGGCGCCTGCAGGGTGTTGCCGAGGAGCGGGGACTCGCCGTCGCGACGGCCTTGCCCATGACGGCCCATGTTTCCGGAGTACCGCTCCTTGCGCGCAAGATCGCCGAATGCATCGGCGCGGCGACCGATGTCCGTTTGGTGTCAGCGACACGCGATCTGCCAGACTCAACTCCTTCCAACCAAGCGAGAGTAGGCATTGAAGCAAGGCAAGGGGTAAAAGTGAGGTAGTCTTGCCGATCGAGCTGCCGGCGCTGGGGGTGCGAACCTCCCCGCCACCTCTCCACCAGCTCGAGATTAAGGAGCTGCTTACCGAGCTTGCCGGAGAGTATCTTCTGCTCGAGATCAGTCGGGCGCTCATCGAAGCCTTGGCAGAGGAAAATCGTGTGCGTCTCGGCGTGATGACTGCGGCCGTTCGGAATATTTCGGATAAGTTGGACAACCTGCGTCAAACGGAGCGCACGCTGCGCCAAGAAACAATCACTACGGACTTGCTCGACGTTGTGGTGGGAGCCGAAGCGGTTATCGACTCCCAGAAAGGCTAACTCTCGGGCAGGACTCGGCGCGGTGCCAAAGCGCGTCTTAAGCGTGCAGACCCCTGCCAGTCTTGCCAACGGCCAGGGCAGCTCTCGTTGTAACCGGCAATGATGATTTTGCCGCAGTCGTGCTAGACACTAGGACTTCAGGCAACCAGAAGAACTTTTGCACTCTGAACCGCGAACAACGAACTAAGCTCTTATGAGCAAAAATCCAGACACCGGACCCCCAAATCACGCGGTCCTGACAGTGCAGGACTTCGAGGCGGCGGCATTCGATCTCGACGGGGTTGTAACCGCGACCGCCCAAGTTCATGCGGCGGCATGGACGGAAATGTTCGATGCCTTTCTGAGAACGAGGCAGTTCGGCAAAGACGAAGACTGCAAGCCATTCACGCCAAAAGACTATTTGACGTACATCGATGGCCGACCTCGCCTGGATGCGATTCGCTCGTTCTTGGCCCATCGCCGGATAACTCTACCGGAGGGCGCGCCAACGGATAGCCCTGCGGAAGAGACGGTCCACGGCCTCGCCGCTCGAAAGAACAAACTGTTCATCGATAGAATCCACCGGGACGGTGTCGCCATCTACCCGTCTACGGTAGCCCTGGCCCGCCGCCTTCGTTCGATCGGCCTGAAGACAGCGGTGGTATCCGCGAGCCGCAACTGCGAGGAGATTCTCAGAGTAGCGCGGCTCGAAGGCCTCTTCGATGCCGCGGTTACCGGCGTGGATATCGAACAGCTATCGCTGCGTGGAAAGCCGGCACCGGACAGCTTTCTTGCAGCTGCACGGCGCCTCGATGTTCCACCGGCGCGCACGATGGTGTTCGAGGATGCCGTCGCCGGTATCGCTGCGGCACGCGCCGGCAACTTTGGCATTGCCATCGGCATCGATCGCAACGGCAACGCCGCCGCGTTGCGGGATCAAGGCGCGGACATCGTTGTCCCGGATTTGGCCCAACTCGAACTACAAGTCGGCGACGAGTTAACGGGTCGGTCCGCCTGGGGCGCGCCCAAGCCCGACGTGCACTTCCTTGATCCCTTTATCGCGGAGCCCGGCGTTCAAACCCGATCGCTGGCGACGCCCGCTCGCGATTCCTGGGTGCTTGCCTATGACAACTATGATCCTGTTGTAGAAGGACGGCGTGAGGCGCTGTTTTCGCTCGGTAACGGCTATTTCGTCACGCGTGGCGCTGCGGCAGAGGCCGAAGCGGACGACGTCCATTATCCGGGGACCTACGTCGCCGGTGCCTACAATCGGCTCACCAGCCGCATCGATGGCCAGTCCATCGAGCACGAGGATCTGGTTAACCTGCCAAACTGGCTCCACTTCAGCATTCGCATCGATGACGGTGACTGGATTGACCTAAGCCGCGTCGAAGTGCTCGCCTTCCACCAGGAACTCGATTTTCGGACCGGGCTCTATCAACGCACGATGCGCGTGCGCGACGAACACGGCCGAGAAACGCGACTGCAAGAGCGGCGCTTCGTGCACATGCAGGAGAAGAATCTTGCAGGTCAGCACATAAGAGTTACGCCCGAAAACTGGTTCGGACGCCTCACGGCGCGGGCTATGCTCGACGGCAAAATTGAAAATGCCGGGGTGCCGCGGTATGCGAAATTTAGGGGCGACCATTTTCGCGTCCAACGGTCAGTCGCTGTTGATCCGCAAACGCTGCTGTTGGAAGGCGAGACAACGCAGTCGAAACTGCGTGTTTGTCAAGCGGCGCGATTGCGGGCGACTCTTAGTGGTTCCGGCGAAGATATCGAGTCGTCTGCGGTGGAAGAGCCCGCGCGCATCGGCCAATGCTTCTCTTGCGACGTTGCCGCCGGCGCAAGCTTGGAAGTCGAGAAAATTGTCGCGCTCTACACATCCTTAGATCGCGCCATCGCAGATTGCAGCAGTGCCGCTCTCGAGAACGTCGCTGAAGCGTTGTCGTTCGATAACATGCTTGAGAGTCACGTGCTTGCCTGGGAGCATCTCTGGCGCCACTGCGACATGGAACTACTGGAGGCGTCCTCTGATTCTCAGCACAACACACTCTTGGCTGTGCGGCTCCATATCTTCCATTTGTTGCAGACTGCCTCGCCCCACACGATTGACCTGGATGCGGGCGTGCCCGCGCGAGGCTGGCATGGTGAAGGCTACCGCGGACATATTTTTTGGGATGAGCTCTTCATATTCCCGTTTCTGAATCTACGTCTGCCCACGCTGTCCCGCGCCTTGCTCCTGTATCGATATCGGAGATTGCCAGAGGCCCGTTCGGCGGCTCTCAAAGCAGGCTATCGCGGGGCCATGTTTCCCTGGCAAAGCGGCAGCAATGGCCGAGAAGAGACGGACATTATGTACTTCAATCCCCGCGCCGGCAGCTGGATCAAGGACAACACGCACCTTGAGCGCCATGTTGGGGCGGCCGTGGCATATAACGTTTGGCAGTACTACCAAGCGACCGGGGACGCTGAGTTTCTTTACAGCTACGGGGCCGAGCTCATGATCGAGATAGCGCGGTTCTGGGCGAGCAAGGCCGAATGGAATCAGTCACGCGAACGCTACGATATTCGCGGCGTAATTGGGCCGGACGAGTTCCACGATCGCTATCCTGACCGTGAGGCTCCGGGCATAGACAACAATGCCTATACCAATCTGATGGCTGCCTGGTGCATCGGGCGTGCGCTCGATCTGTTCGACATCCTTCCCGATCAGCGATGCCAGGAACTTTGCGAGAGGCTGCGCGTGGAACGCGACGAAGTCGTGCACTGGGACAATGTCAGTCGCAGGACTTATGTCCCCTTCCAAAGTGACGGCATGATCAGCCAATTTGAAGGTTACGATGCGCTTGAGGAATTCGATTGGAAGGCCTATCGGCACAAATACGGCAGTATCCGACGGCTTGATCTAATTCTGAACGCTGAAGGGCTGACAACCAATCGCTACAAGCTCTCCAAGCAGGCGGACGTGCTCATGCTGTTCTACCTGTTCTCCGCAGAGGAGCTGGCCGACCTATTCGAGCGTCTTGGCTACGACTTCGACCCGGAGTCGATTCCGAAAACGATCGACTATTATCTACGGCGAACGTCGCATGGCTCAACACTGAGCGGAATAATTCACACCTGGGTCTTGGCACGTTCCTCCCGGCGCCGTTCATGGTCCCTTTTTGGTGAAGCGGTGGAGAGCGACATTCAGGATGTTCAAGGGGGCACGACGCGCGAGGGCATTCACCTAGGCGCCATGGCCGGGACGGTCGATGTCCTGCAACGCTGCTATGCCGGTCTTGAGCTTCGAGACGGGAAGCTACATTTCCACCCGATGCTGCCAGACGAACTCAAGCAATTGTCATTCGCCGTACGGCACCGGAAGCACTCGCTCAGAGTTTATCTGACTCACTCCGCGCTGACGGTGACGAGTGAAGCCAGCGATGTCTGTCCGGCGTTGATAGCGACCTGCGAATTGCAGACGACGAGCGAGAAGAATGACCTATTGGCTGAGCTGACTTGACCACTCCCACTCCCTCACCTCCGGCATGTCCTCGCCGTAAGCCGTGATGTAGTGGCGGTGATCGGAGAGTTTATTCAGCATGGCCTGTCGCACGTAGGCGGCGCGCTCGGGCGAGGTCGGCAGGCGATCGATCACGTCAATCACGAGTTGGTAACGATCGATGTTGTTGCGGACCGCCATGTCGAAGGGCGTGGTCGTCGTGCCTTCTTCCTTGTACCCACGCACATGCAGATTGCGATGATTTGTGCGCCGGTAGGTTAGGCGGTGTATCAGCCAGGGATAGCCATGGTTGTTGAAGATGATGGGCTTGTCCGTCGTAAACAATGAATCGAAGGCGGCGTCCGACAAGCCATGGGGATGTTCTTCTTGCGGCTGAAGCCGCATGAGATCGACGACGTTTACGACTCTGACCTTCAATTTAGGAAGGTGCTCACGCATGAGACTCACAGCAGCAAGAGTCTCGAGTGTTGGCACGTCGCCGGCACACGCCATTACGACATCAGGTTCGCGACCAGCATCATTGCTCGCGAAAGGCCAAATACCAATCCCGGCCTCGCAGTGGCGAACTGCATCCTCCATGGATAACCACTGCAGCTCGGGCTGTTTGCCCGCGACGATGACGTTGATCAAGTTGCGGCTGCCAAGACATTGCGCCATCGTCACCAGCAGCGTGTTAGCGTCGGGCGGCAGATAAATCCTCACCACCTCGGGCTTCTTGTTGGCCACGTGATCGATGAAGCCCGGGTCCTGATGGCTAAACCCGTTGTGGTCTTGGCGCCAAACATGAGACGTCAACAGGTAGTTCAACGACGCAATCGGCCGGCGCCACGCGACTTCGGACCCTGCAACCTTCAGCCATTTAGCATGCTGATTGAACATTGAATCCACGATGTGAATGAACGCCTCATAGCAGGAAAACAACCCGTGGCGGCCGGTCAGAAGATAGCCTTCCAACCAGCCTTGGCAGGTGTGCTCGCTCAGGATCTCCATGACCCGGCCGTCAGGCGCGAGATGGTCGTCGGTCTCAAGGCGTTTGGCTTCCCACGCGCGATCGGTAACGTCGAACAGGGCCCCCAAACGGTTGGACTTCGTTTCATCCGGACCGAAGACACGGAAATTGCGCTGCTCGGCATTGATGGCCATGACGTCACGAAGATAATTGCCGGCGGCGCGGGTCGCCTCGGCACGAGTCGCGCCCGGCTCGACGTCGACGGCGTAACGAGCGACGTCGGGTAGAGCCAAGTCGTTGCGTAGTTTCCCGCCATTCGTATGGGGATTGGATCCCATCCGCCGCTCGCCTCGCGGCGCTAACTCCGTAAGCTCAGGTCTGAAACGACCGGCCTCGTCAAACAACTCTTCAGGACGATAGCTGCGCATCCACGCTTCCAGTTGGTGCAGATGATCGGGATTTTCGCGCACAT
>JARRPE010000081.1:0-5931 GCA_037383205.1 Methyloceanibacter sp. | reverse complement strand
TCTCCCTGAGCTCGCCCGCCCGAGAGAGAACATAGGCCGCCAGGTTGAAGGGTTCGGGGCAGGGGGGCGGAGGGCCCTGATCGAAAATCGCATCCATGCCAGGCCTGCTACGCGCTTCGCGCGCGCCGTGCAAGCCTTCCGCCCGCCGCGCACGATAGCTGCTAGCCATCGGACGCGGCCTAAGCCTCGGGCGTGAGGATGAGCGTCGACAAGGGCGGCAAGGTCAGCTTCAGGGAGTAGGGACGCCCATGGCAGAGCACCTTGTCGGCCTTCACCGAGCCCAGATTGCCCAGCCCCGAGCCGCCATAGTGCTTGCAATCGGTGTTGATGCGCTCGAGCCAGCGCCCGCCTGACGGCGCGCCGATGCGATAGCCCTCACGCGGCACCGGCGTGAAGTTGCAGACCACGAGCGCGGGCGCATCGCCGTCATTGCCCAGCCGCAGAAACGAGATGACGCTTGCCTCGTTGTCCGTCGTGTCGACCCAGTCGAAGCCGCGCGGTTCCGTGTCATAGACGTGCAAGGCGGGAATCTCGCGATAGAGCTTGTTGAGATCGCCGATGAGTTTCTGCACGCCCTGATGCATGCCGTCGGCGAGCAGGTACCAATCGAGACTCTGGTCGTGATTCCACTCGGCCTCTTGCGCGAACTCGCCCCCCATGAAGAGCAGTTTCTTGCCCGGATGACCCCACATGAAACCAAAATAGGCTCGCAGGTTCGCAAATTTCTGCCAACGGTCACCGGGCATCTTGTTGAGGAGCGACCCCTTGCCGTGCACGACCTCGTCATGAGAAAGCGGCAGCACGAAGTTTTCGGAGAAGCCGTAGACGAGGCCGAAAGTGAGCTTGTCCTGGTGATGGCTGCGATGGACCGGCTCGTTCTGCATGTAGGACAGCGTGTCGTGCATCCAGCCCATATTCCATTTGAAGCCGAAGCCGAGCCCGCCCACATAGGTCGGCCGCGAGACACCGGGCCAGGCGGTGGACTCTTCAGCCACCGTGGTGGCGCCGGGCTGTTCGGAGAACACGAGCTCGTTCAACCGCTTCAGGAAAGCGATCGCTTCCAGATTCTCGTTGCCGCCGTATTTGTTGGGGATCCACTCGCCGTCTTCGCGGCTGTAGTCGAGATAGAGCATCGATGCGACCGCATCCACGCGCAGTCCGTCGATACCGAACCGCTCCATCCAGAATAGCGCATTGGCCAGAAGGAAGTTCAGCACTTCCCGGCGGCCGTAGTTGTAGATCAGCGTGTTCCAATCTTTGTGAAATCCGAGACGCGGATCTTCATGCTCGTAAAGCGCCGTGCCGTCGAACCGGCCGAGCCCATGTGAGTCCGTGGGGAAGTGGGCGGAGACCCAATCCACCATCACGCCGATTCCGGCGGCATGAAACCGCGCCACGAATTCGGAGAACTCTTCCGGCGTGCCGAAGCGCGAGGTCGGCGCGAACAAACCAATGGGCTGATAGCCCCAGGACCCGTCGAAGGGATACTCGCTCACCGGCATCAGCTCGATATGGGTGAAGCCGAGCTTCTGCACATAAGGGATGAGCTTGTCCGCAAGCTGGGCATAGGAGAGATAGGTATTGCCGGGCCCGCGCATCCAGGACCCGAGGTGAACCTCGTAGATCGAGATAGGCGCGTGGATGTCGTGGGCCGCTTCCCGCTGCTTCCGCCAAGCGGTGACAGCGCGAGCTCGGTGGGGCATCGGGTGCACGATGGACGCCGTGGCCGGCGGATGCTCCTGCTGGAAGCCGAACGGGTCGGACTTCAGCGGCAGAAGCTCGTTGCCGGGTCCCAGGATCTCGTACTTGTAGAGCGCGCCCGCTTCGAGACCCGGCACGAAGATTTCCCACACGCCTGCCTCGGGACGCTTCCGCATCACATGGCGGCGCCCATCCCAATCGTTGAACGGGCCGACGACGCTGACGCGGGCGGCGTTCGGGGCCCAGACGGCACAGCCGACACCCTCGACGCCCTCATAACGAATGAGATGGGCGCCGAGCTTCTCGTAGAGCCGCAAATGGGTGCCTTCACTGAGCAAATGCAGGTCGAGTTCGCCAAGGATCGGACCGAACCGGTAGGAGTCGTCGATTTCTTCGGTCTCGCCATCCCGCACGCAGCGCTTGAGATAGGCATTGGTGAAGGTCATCGGCACCTTGGCGCCGAAGAAGCCGGACTCGTGGAGCCGGACGAGCGGAATCTCCTCGCCCGTCTCCGGATCGAAGACGCTGACCGAATCCACATCAGGCAGAAAGGCCCGGACCGATGCGCCGTCGCGGGACCTTTTCAGCCCGAGAACCGCGAACGGATTGCCATGCTCGCCGCGCGCAATGGCGTTCATGTCGGCTTGGCTCGGCATCCAGCTCTTGCGGGGCGTGGGCGTTCTCGGCGTCGGTGCGTGTTGCGGCACGATTTGCTCTCTCACAGGTCTGAAGATTGGGGCAAGGGGTTATGTGGACATGGAAAGCATGACGATACTGCGGCGTGCGCGGCGATCCCGGCCCAGCGTTTGGATATTGTCTAACCGGCTCTACGAGCCAGCCTGGCGCACTAGCTTTCGGGATCGCGCAACGCGATACGGCGTGGACTGGACTCGATCAAGCCCTGATTGGCGATATTCCGCAAAAGCCGAGCGATAACTTCTCTGCTTGTTCCGAGGTGCCGGGCGATCCGAGGGCTTCAGGCCCAGCGGCCGGCCGCCGCGCGATCGGCAAACCAAAGCACCTCTCCCCGCGCGCGGATGTGGGAGGCTGGGAAGCTATCGTCGCCGGACAGGATCTTGTCGAGAACCTCGCGCTTGCCCTCGCCGGAGACGAGGAAGGCGACGATCTCGCTCGCGTTGATCGCCGGATAGGTCAGTGTCACGCGTTCCTCAACCCGCCCCTTGGGCACGGGCGCCACCCACCGATCGCGAACCTGCAAGACCGGTTCGTGCGGCAGAAGCGAGGCCGTGTGGCCGTCGTCACCAAGGCCCAGCAGCGTGATGTTGAGCAGGGGCTTGTCGGCCTGCAGCGTGTCGCACCCGTAAAGCCCCTGCAGCATCGCCTCATAGTCCTCGGCGGCCTCATCGAGCGTCACGCCTTCCGTCTTCACGGGATGCACGTTCTGCGGCGGAGCGGGGACGTCGTCGAGAAACGCAGCCCGCGCCATGCCGTAATTGCTGGCCGGATCCGACGGCGGCACGAAGCGCTCGTCGCCGAGAATCCAGTGGACCCGGTCCCAGGGCATAGTCGATTTGGCCGGCTCCTGAGCGAGGAGTTCGTAAAGCGGCTTTGGCGTATTGCCACCGGACAAGGCCACGATCGTCCGGTCGGCCCGCGCCGTCGCGTGCTCGCAGAGAAACTTGGCGCCCTTATGAGCCAAATCGGCAGCGTCCTCGCAAATCCGCAATGTGCCAAATGCCGGTGTCATATCGCCTGCCTCTTCTTGCTCAACGGTCGGGACACGATAGGGCAGAACGTGACACGTGTCGCAACCGTCCGATGGGAAGATGCTTACGGCAGCTGGAGATTTCCACTCGGCTGATCGACTCGCGATAGGGTGTCGAGGCGCGCGGGCCGATTTGAGAGACCGCCATGAGCCAAGCCATGCCCCAAGACACGGTCACGAAAGACATCGTCATCGCCGCGTCGATATTGTCCGCCGATTTTTCCAAGCTTGGCGAAGAGGTGCGCGCCGTCGACCTTGCCGGGGCCGATTGGATTCACATCGACATTATGGATGGGCACTTCGTGCCGAACATCACCATGGGGCCGAACGTCGTGAGAGCCATCCGTCCCTACACGAAAAAGCCGTTCGACGTTCATCTGATGATCGCGCCGTGCGACCCGTATCTTGAGGACTTTGCTGCGGCGGGCGCGGACATGGTCACGGTGCATGCCGAGGCCGGGCCGCATCTCGACCGGTCGGTTCAGCGCATACGAAGCCTCGGTCTGAAAGCAGGGGTCGCCCTCACGCCGTCGACCCCTGAAACCGCCATTGAGTACGTGCTGGACAAGCTGCACCGCGTCTTGGTGGTGACGGTGAACCCCGGCTTTGGCGGTCAGTCTTTCATTCCCGAGCAGCTGCGCGAGATTCGCGCGATCCGGCAAATGATCAGAGACCGTCCCATCTATCTCGAAGTGGACGGCGGCCTTCACGTTGGCACAGCCCCGCTCGCGGCCGGCGCTGGCGCGAATGCGCTCGTGTCCGGCTCCGGCATCTTCGATGACGGGTCCTATGCCGCCAACATCAAGGCGCTCCGGGATGCCGTCATATCGGCACGCATCGCCGTGTAGCGCCCCTTACGAGAACTTATGCGCCCGGTAGCGCTCGATCAACGCATTGGTCGATGAATCGTGGCTGAGCTTCGGTTCGTCCTTGGCTTCGAGTTCGGGGATGATGCGGTTCGCGAGCACCTTGCCGAGTTCCACGCCCCACTGGTCGAACGAGTCGATATTCCACACCGCACCTTGCGTGAACACGCTGTGCTCGTAGAGCGCGACGAGCCGGCCGAGCGTCTTCGGGTCGAGCTTGTCGGCGAGGATCATGTTGGTCGGCCGGTTGCCTTCGGTCACGCGGAATGGCGTCTGCGTTGCCGGCGACCCTTCCGCCGTCAATTCCGCCGCCGTCTTGCCGAAGGCGAGCGCCTCGGCCTGGGCGAACAGGTTCGCCATCAGCAGGTCGTGGTGATGGGCGAGGGGACTCAACGGCGTGAGAAAGCCGATGAAGTCGCACGGGATCAGTTTCGTGCCCTGGTGAATGAGCTGGTAGAACGAGTGCTGCCCGTCCGTGCCAGGCTCGCCCCAGATGATAGGGCCCGTTTGCAGGGTCACGTGCTTGCCTGCCATGTCCACGTGCTTGCCGTTGCTCTCCATCTGCAGCTGCTGCAGGTAGGCCGGGAAGCGCTTCATGTGCTCGGAGTAGGGAAGCACGGCGAGCGTCTGTGCCCCGAAGAAATTGTTGTACCAGACCGTCAGCAGACCCATCAGCATCGGCAGATTCTTGTCGACTGGCGCCGTGCGGAAATGCTCGTCCATCTCGTGGAAGCCGGCGAGCATGTCGCGGAACCCGTCCGGGCCGATGGCGATCATGGTGGACAGGCCGATCGCCGAGTCCATCGAGTAGCGGCCGCCGACCCAATCCCAGAACTCGAACATGTTCGCGGTGTCGATGCCGAACTTCTTCACACCTTCCGTGTTGGTGGAGTTGGCGACGAAATGTTTGGCGACGGCGTTCTCCGAGCCGAGCTTGTCGACGGCCCAGGCGCGCGCCGTCGCGGCATTCGTCATGGTCTCGAGGGTCGTGAACGTCTTGGAGGAGACGATGAACAGTGTCTCTTCGGCGTCGAGACCGTGCGTGGCTTCGTCGAAGCAGGCCCCGTCCACGTTGGAGACGAATCGGAACGTCATGCCGCGGTCGGAATAGGGACGCAGCGCGAGATACGCCATCTCCGGCCCGAGATACGATCCGCCGATTCCGATATTGATGATGTTCTTGATGCGCTTGCCCGTGTGGCCGACCCACTCCCCGCTCCGGATCTTGTCGGCGAAGGTGGCCATGCGGTCCAGCACCCCGTGCACATCCGGCACCACATCGTGTCCGTCCGTCTCGATCACCTCGCCGCGGGGCGCGCGTAAGGCCACATGCAGCACGGCCCGGTCTTCAGAGACGTTGATCTTGCCGCCGCGGAACATGGCGTCGCGCAGCTCGGCCACTTTGCGCTCCTTCGCGAGTTCTGCCAGCAGCGCCACCGTCTCTTCGGTGATCCGCTGTTTCGAGTAGTCGAGCGTCAGCCCCGCGCCCTCGACGGTGAACTTCGCCGCGCGGCCGGCATCCTCCGCGAACAGATCGCGCAAGTGCACGTCCTTGATCTTGTCGTGATGGGCCGCGAGCTTTTGCCAAGCGGGCGTGTCGGTGACGTTGGACATAGTGAAACCTCCCTAGCCGAGCGC
>JARRPE010000080.1:0-10282 GCA_037383205.1 Methyloceanibacter sp. | reverse complement strand
TGCCGCGCTCGGGGGTGGCCTTCTCGCAGGCGCTTCGTGTTACAACCTAAAGCAGGAATAGCGCCTAGGCATAAAGAATGGCTAAGCGTACCGGCCAAAAGTCCCCGTGGCGCGGCAATTTAACTCATCAACGTCTTTGCGGACAATCAGCCCGACAATCCGCCCTGGACGACACGAAACTTCCGTCGTGCCTCGAGAGCGGCTTCCGCATTAGTCGTGGGGAGCGCGCCGTTCAGTCCATCGGGCCAGACAAGGCCGACGTCTCGAAGTTCCAGAGCGACGATGGGATCCGCGCCCATCCAGAATGGCCGGTCGGCTGCCGTGATCGCTCCCAGAATGCGGTTGATCGATGACCCGGTGTGGATCAGGGGCAGAAGGGCGAACTCGAAGGCTGCCTCGCGATTGCCTTCGGTAATGCCGAAGAACGTGCCGTGGCCGACGGCGCCTTCATGGACAATCGTCTCGAGTGTCGCCGAGAGCGTGTGTCTGTCCTCGAGCGACCAAAGGCTCAAGAAATCCACGCCGCGCAATTTACGTCCGAATTGTTGGCACACCTCCGTGCCGGCCAAACGGAAACGGAAGGAATTAAGTGCGCTGCATTCGGCGATGAACGTCTCCCGCAGCAGACCGGAGATCTAAGATGGGTCGACCTCAAAGCGTTGCGGCGCGATCCGCCCATTGCGGATCCCATTCCAATACGCGTAAAGCTTCGTGGTGGTTTCCTGCTGCATCGGGTACTCAACACAATCCGGTTCGAATACTTATTGCCGCGTACCGACAGCCTCTGAGCCTGTGTGCCGCAGAGCAGCCGGTGCGATGGGGCTAAAAGAGCAGGGAGTGTGCCAGCGGGTGCGCAGCGCCCGATTAGGCGGCCGTTAAGGTTGCCGCGGGGCACTGGACCGCAGGGAGTTTCGGATGCCGGCTAGAGAACCGATCTTCAATTTGCCGCGTGCGGTGACGCTTTCGGCCGGCCTCATGATCGTTATGCAGATTGTGCTAAGCCTGCTGCCCGCAGCGACAGGTCTCAACGTTTTCTTAACTTTGGCGATGATTCCAGCCCGTTACACGGGCGCCGCCTCCGAACTGCCGGGCGGTTATGTCTCCGCGGTCACGTCGTTCGTGACCTACATGGTGGTCCATGGCGGCTGGCTGCATCTCACTGTCAATGTTTTGTGGATGCTGGCATTCGGTACGGCTGTTGCGCGCCGTGTTTCGATAGCCGGGTTTTTTCAGTTCTCGATTCTGTGCGGGATCGCCGGCGCGCTGGCACACCTTGTCCTACATTGGGGCGAAGTGTCTCCCATGGTGGGCGCCTCCGCTGCCATTTCGGGACAGATGGCGGCAGCCTTGCGGTTCATCTTCTTTGCGCGCGGTGGTCCGCACGGTGAGGCCCCTGATTTCGCGCATGTGCCGCTTGCGCCCCTGAGCGAAACATTGCGTGACGGCAAGGTGATGGGCTTCATCGCCTTCTGGCTAATTCTGAATGTCTATTTCGGGATCACCGGCGCTTCGTTCGGATCCGGGCCTAGCGACGAGATTGCGTGGGAAGCGCATATCGGCGGCTTCGTCTGCGGCTTTCTAACCTTTGGGTACTTTGACTCTGTCCGGCCCGCGCCGGATGCTTCGCAGATGCGGTAAGCATCGGAAATCTTCGAAGCTTTTGCAGATTGCTTGCGCCTCCCCAAAGTTGCCGACACAATGCTGCCGCAAAAAGAATTGGTGGAGCCGTGCTGGAGGAACACCCCCATGAACGTCGCAGCGATCCTAAAGCTCAAGGGCCGGGACGTACTGACCGCCCCCCCGAGTACCAAACTGTTGGACATCGCTCGGCTGCTGGGTGAGCGCAAGATCGGCTGCATTGTGATCGCCGACGACGATGGCAATGTGGTCGGCATTGTCTCCGAACGCGACATCGTTCAGGAGTTGGCTCGCGCCGGCACGTCCGTGATGGATGAGCCCGTCGAGGTTTGCATGACGAAGTCCGTCGTGAGTTGCTGCGAGGCCGACACCACGGATCAACTCATGGGTGAAATGACCGCGCACCGCTTCCGCCATATGCCCGTCATCGAGCGGGGACGGCTCGTCGGTCTCGTGTCGATCGGCGACGTGGTTCGGATGCGTATCGCCGAGGCCGAGATGGAAGCCGCCGCGATGCGCGATTACATCGCGACAGGTTGATCGGCGTCCGGCTGATCCCGACAGCAGCAGTTTTCTGACAACCTCTAGGCTGCGACTGCCTTCAGCGTGTGACGAATCTCGTCGAGCTGAGCTTCCGCGGCCTTCGCGCCCAGCGCTATCGCTTCGTCCGCGCGATGGAAGTCGAACAGCGCGATGCGTCCCGTCTTGGGATTGATCGTAATGTCAGGGGGGTCTCCGGCGAGGCGCGACCGCGCGATGCGGTCCTGCGTGATATTGATGGCATCCATCATCACGGATGAAATACCGGGGGCACCCTTGCCGCGGCCGAAAAGCTGACGATGCAGCAGACGCAGCGCGCCGCCGTCCTGCGCGGCGTCGGCATGGGGCGGGAGCGCCGGCACCTCCATATCAGACGGCTCGCTGAACGAGGCGTGGTCGTGGATGACGCCGGCCTTGCCGAACGGGTCGCTCGTCACGTTCACCGCGATCACGATGCGCGCGCCCAGCGCTCTGCAGACCGACACGGGGACCGGGTTAACCAGCGCGCCGTCGATCATCCACTGGTCGTTGACTTTGACGGGCTTAAAGATGCCGGGCAGGGCGAAGGACGCATTCAGCGCTGTGACGAGGTCGCCCTTGTTGAGCCAGACCTCGTGGCCCGTTCCGAGCTCGGTGGCCACAGCCACGAAGCGCGGATCGAGATCCTCGATCTTGAGGCCTTTCAGATGATCCGCCAGTTCCCCGGACAGGCGCTGGCCCGTGATCAGTCCCGATCCGGCCAGGTTGAAATCGAGAAAGCCGAAAATCCGCCGTGGTGTGAGCCTGCGTGCGAAGTCTTCGAGTTGCCTGAGATTGCCGGTCACGAAACAAGCGCCCGCAACGGCCCCGATCGAGGTGCCGGCGACGACATCCGGTTCAAGACCGGCGGCGATCAACGTGTTCAGGACGCCGATATGTGCCCATCCGCGGGCGGAGCCCCCACCCAATGCTAAGCCGACAGTTGGTCTTGCCATTCTAAAAGCCTCTTACGGGACATATGGGTCCCGCATCGACACGCCGCAACGACATCGCCCCAAGACGCCACACTGGCATGGTGCGCGGTTTGGCGTTGCTCATTGAGAACAGTACCGTTCGGTTTTTAAGGTTTCGTTTTGGAGGCGGCGCCGTATACCGCGTCCGGGTCGAACTGACGGTCGGCGTGCACCATCGCTAGCTTCTGTCCGGCCTGTTCGCCGAACGGGACGCGGCGATAAAAGCAGGAAACGCGTCCTGTGTGGCAGCAGGCGCCAGCGCCGGTGATCTCGGCCTTGAGCCAAAGCACGTCCTGATCGCAGTCCGTCCGGATTTCGGTGACGCGCAGCGTATTCCCGCTCGTCTCACCCTTGCGCCATAAGGCCTTCCGCGAGCGGGACCAGAAGTGCGCCTCGCCGGTCTCGATCGTACGGGCCAGAGCCTGGTCGTTCATATAGGCGAGCATCAAGACCTCGCCTGTCTCGGCGCCGGTCACGATGACAGGCAGAAGCCCATGCGCGTCGAAGGCCGGCGCGAATGTATCGCCTTCCTCGAGCGTGCTCTTGTCGTCGATCTTTGGGAACTTTTGAGCGTCGATCACCGCATAGTCTTTCTGCCGCGGTCGGCGCGCGCTTGTCCTAGCGTCCGCGATCCACCGCCAGTTGCATGAAACGGGCTTGTTGCGCCGGGTCTTCCTTGAAGATACCGGTGAACTGCGTCGTGATGGTCGCCACATCGGGCTTGCGCACACCACGCATGGACATGCACTGATGTACCGCCTCGATCATCACCGCGACGCCCTTCGGCTTCAGAACGCGATCGATGGTCTCCGCGATCTGCGCCGTCATGGTCTCCTGCGTTTGCAGGCGGCGGCCGAACACTTCGACGACGCGCGCGAGCTTGGACAGGCCCACGACCCGATCGGTCGGAAAATAGGCGATATGCGCCTTGCCGATAAACGGAACCATATGGTGTTCGCAGTGAGAATTCAGTTCGATGTCGCGCAGCATGACGATGTCGTCGTAGCCGCCAACGTCATCGAACGTCCGCGACAGAACCTCGATCGGATCATCCTTGTACCCGGCGAAAAACTCGTCATAGGCGCCGACCACGCGCTGCCATGACGTGACAGGTCCTTCCGATTGTTTAAGCGTTTGATTTTCTTCTAAAGAGAAAGAACCCGCAAGGCGAATGACGCGAATGACGCGAATGTGCGGCAGCGCGGCAAGGGGCGCGTAGAAGATCAATTCTTCCGAGCATATATAGTGCGTACCCCGGCCCTGCAACCCGAGGCCGTCAGCCAAACGACGCAAACGGCTCTTATGAAAGGATTTCAATGACGCGGCCCGAGGACATTTACAGCGATCGATTGCTTGCCCTGGCCGCGGAAATGCCTCGGACCGAGCGCTTGGCCTCGCCGCAGGCGACTGCCAGGGCGCATTCGAAACTTTGCGGCAGCACCGTGGAAATCGACCTCGTCATGGATGGGGACGTCGTGACCGACTATGGACAGACCGTGCGCGCGTGCCTCCTCGGTCAAACGGCTGCCTCCGTGATGGGACGCGAGATCGTGGGCTCCACCGCCGAGGAGCTGCGCGCGGTTGGCGCCACGATGCGCGCGATGCTGAAGCAAGGCGGCCCGCCGCCCACCGGCCGTTGGGAAGACTTGGCGCTGCTTCAGTCCGTCCGTGACTACAAGGCGCGTCAACCGTCCACGCTTCTTGTGTTCGATGCGGTGGAGGATGCGATCGCGCAGATCGAGGCCATCAGGGTCTCGGCCGAACCGACGTCTGTTTGAGAACGAGAGATGAGCGAGAACAGGCCCACCAAGATCGAGGCGATGGCGGTTGCAGCGCGAACGGGCAGCCTCTACCCGGCTCCGGTCGACGAGCCGGTCGCGGGGCGTGTCAAACGCGCCCTCGGCAATGCTCTCGGGCTCAATCAATTCGGCGTCAACCTGGTCACGCTTGCCCCGGGCGCCTGGTCATCTCAGCGTCACTGGCATGAGAACGAGGACGAGTTCGTCTATGTCCTCGAGGGCACCGCCACGCTCGTCACCGACGATGGAGAGTCAACGCTGGAGGCCGGCATGGCGGCGGGCTTTCCCGCGGGCCAGCCGGATGGGCATCACTTGGTGAACCGGAGCGATGCTCCGGTCGTCTATCTCGAAGTCGGAACGCGGGCGCCCGAAGAGACGGCGCACTACAGCGACATCGACATGAAAGCGCGGCGTGACGGACGCGGCGGTTTCGCGTTCACGCGCAAGGACGGTACGCCGATCTCATGAACCCGCCTCCGACATGGGCACCGCAGGGGTGGAGTAGGCAAGTCGCAAAGGCGGTGATGCTCGCGCCGATCATGGCCTATCGCTACACGTTCTCGGGGCTCGTTGGCGCTCATTGCCGCCATTTGCCGACGTGCTCGGACTATGCGCGCGAAGCCATCGATCTCAATGGGCCCTGGAGGGGCGGCTGGCTGACACTTGCGCGGCTTTGCCGCTGCAATCCTTTGGGCAGCCATGGCCACGATCCGGTGCCGGACATCCGCGGCGAACGCCATCCCTTCGCGCCGTGGCGCTATGGCCGCTGGCGCATCAAGGGATGAATACCTAGATTCGGGTCACAAGGCGGGTGACTTGGCCTGCGATTCCCGTTAGAACCCGCCGCTTATCCGACAATTCCATCTTACCTGCGCTCGTACGCAGGATTGAGAGGAGAGACATTATGATTTCCCTGAAGTTTCCTGATGGTTCCGCACGCGACTTCGAATCCGGAGTCACGGGGCTGGACGTTGCCGCCTCGATCTCAAAATCGCTGTCGAAAAAAGCCGTCGCGATGGTCGTCGACGGCAAGTTGCGCGACCTCTACGAGCCTCTCAAGGCCGACGCCGAGATCCGGATCGTCACGCGCAACGATCCTGAAGCGCTCGAGCTCATCCGCCACGATGCGGCGCATGTGATGGCCGAGGCCGTCCAGGAACTCTATCCCGGCACGCAAGTGACGATCGGTCCGGTGATCGAGAACGGATTCTATTACGACTTCGCGCGCGAGGAGCCGTTCACGCCCGAAGACCTGCCGAAGATCGAAGCGAAGATGCACGAGATCATCAAGCGGGACTCGCCGTTCTCATACGAAGTGATGGAGCGGGACGCAGCGAAGAAGATGTTCGGCGAGATGGGCGAGGACTACAAGATCGAGCTCATCGACGCGATCCCCGAAGGCGACGACATCAAGATCTATTCGCAGCGCGAGTGGTTCGACCTCTGCCGCGGGCCGCACATGACGTCCACGGGCAAGATCGGCAAGGCCTTCAAGCTGCAGAAGATCGCGGGCGCCTATTGGCGCGGCGACTCAAACAATCCCATGCTCCAGCGCATCTACGGCACGGCCTGGGCGTCCGAAGACGATCTCAAAGCCTATCTCCATATGCTGGAAGAGGCCGAGAAGCGCGACCACCGCCGTTTGGGCCGCGAGATGGACCTGTTCCACTTCCAGGAAGAGGCGCCGGGGGCGGTGTTCTGGCATGCCAAGGGATGGTCGCTGTTCCAGGCGCTGATCGGCTATATGCGCCGTCGGCAGCAGGACTGGGGCTATGTCGAGGTGAACTCGCCCGACATGATGGAACGCACGCTGTGGGAGCAGTCGGGCCACTGGGAGAAGTTCCAGGAGAACATGTACATCGCAGAAACGCCCGACGACCGGGTGTTCTGCTGTAAGCCCATGAACTGTCCCGGCCATGTCCAAATCTTCAAGAATGGCCTGAAGAGCTATCGTGACCTTCCCTTGCGGATCGCCGAGTTCGGTAAGGTGCACCGCTACGAGCCGTCCGGCGCGCTGCACGGCCTGTTGCGCGTGCGGCACTTCACGCAGGACGATGCGCATATCTTCTGCACGGAAGATCAAATTACAGAGGACTGTGTGAAGCTCAACGAGCAGGTGCTCTCGATCTATCGCGACTTCGGCTTCGAGGATGTGCGGATCAAGTTCTCCGACCGTCCTGAGAGGCGCGTCGGCGCCGACGAGGTGTGGGACAAGGCCGAGGCTGCGCTAAAGCGCGCAGTCGAGGCCGCGGGTTTGACCTACGAGCTCAATCCGGGCGAGGGCGCCTTCTACGGGCCGAAGCTCGAATATGTTCTGCGCGACGCCATCGGGCGCGACTGGCAGTGCGGCACGGTTCAGGTCGATCTCAACATGCCGGAGCGTCTCGGGGCCTATTACATCGGCGCCGACGGTGAAAAGACGGTTCCCGTCATGATCCACCGCGCCATGTTCGGATCGCTCGAGCGCTTCACGGGCATTCTCGTCGAGCACCATGCGGGCCACTTGCCACTGTGGCTCTCGCCGGTGCAGGCGGTCGTGGCGACGATCGTCTCCGACGCGAACGAGTATGCGGAAACGGTTCTGGCAGCGCTGAAGGCGGCGGGCCTGCGAGCCGAAGCCGATCTTCGCAATGAGAAGATCAACTACAAGGTGCGTGAGCATTCCGTCGCCAAGGTGCCGGTCATCCTCGTTGCCGGGAAGCGCGAGGCGGAAGAGGGCACGGTCTCCGTGCGCCGGCTCGGGTCGCAGAAGCAAGAGGTGATGAGCCTGGACGATGCGATCGCGATGATCGCGGCGGAAGCTGTCGCGCCCGACATGAAGCCGTCGGACATGGCCGTCAAAGCAGCCTAGCCTGCGACGTCTGTCCTAGCGCGCGGGCCGCAGCAGAGCACCCGGATTGAGTAGCGGGCCATTGGGGTCGGCGGGGTTTGAAAACCCGTCGACGCCAAACGCTCCCGCCGGGGGCGGGCCGGCGTAGCCGCTCGTTCCGGGGCGCGGCGCTTCGGGCGGCTCGAGCAGGACCTGCAGTTCCTTCGCCGACGTGGGGCCGTCTTCGATGGCCACTTCAATCTGTTTGTCGTTCCCCGGCTCGATGGTGAATTTGCGCGAGTAGGATTTCTCGTCGTGCTTTGCGATCACCGCGTAGGTGCCGGCGGCAAGAATGTGAGTTGGCAGGGCACCCACTGTGCTTTTCACGGTGTCGCCGGCAGACGTGAGGATCTGCCACTCCGTGTCCGCCAAGGCTTCGCCGCCGCGGCTCTGCACCAGTCGGAAGGTGATCTTGGCGCCCGTGTGCTTGATGGTCGCCTGGGTAATCCGTCCCGGTTCGACGGTGACGTCGACGCCGACATTGGCGTTCGCATCCCCGTAGAGACTGTTGATGTGGTATGCGCCGGCATTGAGACGAACGACTTTGTTCGGACTGGCGTCGGCGAGGATCGTATCGCGATTGCCGAACTGATCCCGTTCGTCCGACTGAATGTCGAACTCGACGTCGCCCTCCGGGCATTCGTCGCCCGTGGCCAAAACGGCCTTCAGCATCAAGCCGCCCGTATTCAGGACGAATGCTTCGTCCTTCTGATCGCCGCCTTCGACCCGGATCTTCTTGGTCAGGTTGGACAGTCCATAGGCGGCGTTCACGAGGTACTCGCCCGGCAGCAAGGTCATCGACGGCGCCGCTTCGCGATGGGTGCTGATGAGTTCGAAGCCGCCATCGGTCTTAGCCTCGGCACTGAAGACTCTCCAGATGAGACCCGAGCGCAGCCGCGGTCCGCCCTCGGTCGCCAGCGCGTGGAACGAGACCGGGACGGGCTCGGCCGGTGGCGTCGGTACGGGAGCAGGCGGCAGCACCTCAATGATGCTCTCGGCCGTGTTGACCGTATTGACGCCGCTGGACTTCGAAGCGGTGGCCTTGCCGGCGCTGCTTGCCGGTGATTTGGCGGGGGCGGCCGATGTCCTCGGCGGCATTGCCGCCGCGGGTGCGGCCGCGACGGGTGCGGGTGGCTGTGTGGTGACAGGGGCATCGATCGCCGCGAACACAGCGCCGAGCGCGACTTCGAAACCTTGCTCGTTCGTCGCGGCGACGAATTTGCCGCCTGTCGCCTCGGCCATGCAGGCGAGCGGTTGGACGTCTTGCGGCTGTGTGCTCAGGCCCACCACGTGTATCCGCAGGTCTTTATGCTGTTGCTTGAGCGTCTGAGCGAAGGCGCAAGGGTCCGCCTTGCAGGTATCCGATCCCCCGGCGACCAGCACGATATTGAGCGGTTGTCCGTCGGTCCCAAGCTTGGCGGCTTCCTCCATGGAAGCGGCAACCGGTGCTTGGCCGTTCGGCGTGATCCTGCCGAGCAGCGGGTCGGCGGTCGCGGCCTTCAACTCGCCGGGCTTTGCGAGGGCTTCGATGTCCGTACAACTGGTGGCTTCGCGATGGCCGTAGGCGACAAGCCCAAGGGCTCTCTTCTCGCCTTGGGTGGCGATTGTCTTGGATAGGATGCCGCTTACGCTGTCGATTTTCGGGTTGTCTCCGATCTTCTCGTTCATGCCCTGAGAGCCGTCGACGACGATAACGGCGGGCTGCGGATCGGGCACGGCAAGCTCTTCGGCCGCCGCTGGTACGGCGCCGAAGACAAGAACGGACAAAAGCAAATGCTTTTGTGCCGCTAGGACCTGTCCCCGCATTCCGATTCTCTTCCAGATATCGCTTCCCTACGCCGAACCACTATAGGCTTTGTCGGCGCCCCACTCCTGTAAATTGACGCGGAATGAGGCCGATTTTTGGAGGACGCGCCCTCTCCGGCTGTCCGATTGGCCCCATTGTGAGGGCGGCCGTTTCGCGATATGCACCGGGCCCTTAGCCAAGATAGCGGATACTATGTCCAAACCTGCGATCGAACATCTGCTGACCCGCCGCTCGGTGTCCGCCAATACCCTTGGAGAGCCGGGCCCGGATTCGGCCCAACTCGACCAAATCCTGACCGCCGCGGCCCGGGTCCCGGACCATAAGAAGCTGGTGCCCTGGCGCTTCATCCTTTTTCAGGGCGAGGCCCGGGAAGCCTTCGGACTCGCACTCGCAGACATCTGCCGAAAGGAAGAGCCGGCCTCCAGCGCCGTTCGCCTTGAGATGGAATCGAAGCGATTCATGCGCGCACCGCTCGTGATTGCCGTAATTTCCCAGGTTTCCGCCCCCTCGCCGGTGCCGGAATGGGAGCAGGTGCTATCGGCCGGGGCCGCCTGTCAGAACCTGGTCGTGGCGGCGAGTGCGCTCGGCTTCGGGGTCAATTGGGTGACGGAATGGTGCGCCTACAGCGACGGCGTGC
>JARRPE010000079.1:0-6145 GCA_037383205.1 Methyloceanibacter sp. | reverse complement strand
ATAACAGAGTCCTTCCCGTTTGAAATATCAGGTGCGTACCATTCCTGGATCGTCGCGCCCTGAAGGGCCTCGTCCGTTATCGAGGCACCCATGAAGTTGCGCGGCGTATGGCAACTGCCGCAATGGCCAAGCGCCTCCACGAGATAGGCCCCGCGATTGTACTCCGCGCTTTTGGACGGATCCGGCTCGAACCGTCCCGGCGTAAAGAACATGGCCTTCCATGCCAACAGGCTCGATCGGACGCTATAGGGGAACGGAAGCTCGTTGACCTTCACCTCGTTATTCACCGGCGTGACGGTCTGCATGTATGCCCAAAGGGCATCCAGATCGTCATCGGTCATTTTGGTGTAATGCACATAGGGCATCGCCGGATAGAGCGGCGCGCCCTCGTCGTCGACACCGTTCCGGAGGGCGTTCGCGAAATCGTCGCGCGTCCAGGTTCCGATACCGGTGGCTTTGTCTGGCGTGATGTTGGGCGTCACCAGATCGCCGAATGGGTGCCCAGCGCAAGCCCGCCGGCGAAGGGCTTCCCGCCGACAGCGGTATGGCAAGGCTGGCAATCGGCTGCCGTCTCGACATACGCACCTTTCGCGACGAGTGCATCGGTTGCTTCAGCCGCAATCGCGGGCGTGACCGTCATACAAGCGGCCGACAATGTCGCCGCAAAGTACAGGCGTCGCTCCATAGCGCTTCCTTTCCTCATCTCAAAAGGACGGCGGCGCCCAACGCTCAGGGGCTTTTCCTGGCGTTTGCCCGAGCACGCGCCTTCGGCTTTCTCGCCTTGTTTTGTATTTGTACAAGCAGCCAAACTTCGATTTTGTAAAGGAAGCGTGACACTACGGCTTGGCCGCCCGTATGCGAGCGCGGTCTTTCAACCGCCAAATCCCGGATTCCAGTGTTAGGCCGGCGGACGGACAGGATCTGAGCGCTTCGATGCCTCGCGGGTTGGCGTTGCTTCCTCATCCGGCATCGGTTCGCCCAGGGCGGCGTCCTCGCAAGCCGCGACCGCTTCATGCAAGGTCGAGGCATAGGCATCCGCCTGCACAACGCCAAAGAGCTTGTCCCGTGTGTCGGCATCGTCCTCGTGTTTTCCGTCCCAATACGCCACGAGGATTTTGGTCCCGTCCGGCAGGATCCGGCGTAGACGGCGAACAACGTAGCGAATCTCGACGGGACCAGCGCCGTAGCCAAGATAGGACAAGCACACGAGCTTGGCCGGTGTGTCGGTCAAAGCCTCGATGGTGCCGGGAGCGACCGCATCGGGCCCTCGCACAACGGACTTGAGGCCGCGCTTCTCCAGCGCCCGCCCGAGCGTCAGAGCCGCGGCCTTGTCCAAGCCGTTCCGCCCGCCGATACACAGGATCGGCGTGTCGATGCTCCAACCCGGCGCCACGCTTTTCGGGTCGACGACCTGAGCGTCCTCGGTCTCCGGTTCGTCTGCAGATTCTCCGTTGGCGGCAGAGTCCGTGCCGACCCGCTCGAGATGACGGCGCAGCCGCGAGAACCACCGCTTCGGTTCGTAGTCGTCGAGATTTTCGAGAATCTCTGAGACGGTCTCCGAAATCCGATCGGCCTGCTGCTCGCCGATCGCGCCCCGAGCCAAATCCTGCTCGGCGATGCCAAGCCCACCGAGCGCAACGTCGTCGAGATAGGTGAGGAGGCTCTGGTCCTTGAGCGCCAATTCCGCGCGGTAGGTGGCGTTGGGGGCGTCGCCGATCAGCACGTGACGATAGAAACTCTCCGCCGGCGACAAGGCGGGACGGTCTCCAAGCAGTACGTCGAAGAAGCGCAGCCCCTCTACATGACGTCCGAGCACGGCGAGGCAAACGGTGATCGGCGTTGCGATGATCAGGCCAAGCGGACCCCACAGCCACGTCCAGAACACCGTGGACACGATCACGGCGATGGGCGTCACGCCCGTACCGCGTCCATAAACGAGGGGCTCGACAACCTGGCCCATGGTGAACTCGCCCACGACGTACAGCACGATCACCATGATCACCATCGTCCAACCGGGATCGATGGCAGCGGCAATGAACACGGGAAGAGCGGCGGCGATGTAGGAGCCCACATACGGGACGAAGCGCATCACCATCGCGAGAATGCCCCAGGCGACGGCGCTCGGCATGCCGATGGCCCACAGCGCTGCGCCGATAAGCGTGCCGTAGGCGGCGTTGACCAGAACCTGCCGCAGGAAGTAGCGGCTGAGACGCGTCGCGGCCTCGCTCATGGTCGACGTGGCCCGTTGCAGGTCCGAACCGCCGAACAAGCGGATGATCCGATCGCGCAAGTCTTCGCGCTCCAGGAGGATAAAAACGACGAACAGAAGGATGATGCCTGCGGTTACGAGCGGCGGCAGAACCTTGCCCGCAATGGACCTGTACAAATCAACTCCGGTGGGCGTTGGCTCACGTATCTCGACGGGTATCGGCTCGGGTTCCTCCGGGTCCTCGGTGACCTGAACCGTACCGGGCTGCGTACCTTCAACCTCCGTGGGCCGGTTCAGCTGGGTCTCTAGTTCGGCGAGCACGTCGCCGGCCTTTTTCAGCACCTGCGATTCCGACGTGGTCTCACGCAACAGATCGATCTTCTGCGACAGCGTCCACCGGTAGCTCGGCAGATTGCCCGCAAGGTTCGTCGCCTCGTGCGAGATCATCCAGCCCAGACCGCCGAGGATGGAGAACGCGACCGCCACCACCACGACCACGGCGAGGACGCGCGGCACCTTGATGCGTTGAAGAAAGAGCATCGGCGGTGTCAGCACGAAGCTCAGCAGGATCGCCACCGCCAGTGGGAGCAGAACTTCCTGTGCGAAATAGAGGCCTCCGATCACGATGGCTGCGATCAAAAGCCCTTGGAGAACATTCGCTCGGCTATCTGCCGTGGCCTGCCGGGGCGGCAATGGCAAACGGGGCGTCATGGCTGTCTCCCGGCCGCAGCGGAAGGTGCGGCTTGCAGGTCTACACTGCCGTTCCTTTCAGCGGAGCTCAAGAAACTAGAATAATCGCCACGACGCGCTCTGTGGACGGAGCGGCGTGGGGAAGACCGCATTCAGCCGATCTCGTCGCCACGCTCCATGGGACGGAACATCTCGCCCGTATCCAATGTCTCGGCGTTGCAGAAGTACTGGAAGATCGTGCGCCGGCGGCGGTCGAAGACGTCGTAGTACCCGGCGGCACCCCAAACGAGGATTGTCGCCTCGCCATTGGTGACGCGGTCGGCGAGCTTGGACGTCGAATCGCATTGCACGATCACCGTCGCGGTGCCATCCCGGCCAACGCGCGGACGCGATGCGGCCGGCGCCGAATCATCCGGTACGGGCCGGACCGGTAAGTCGCCATCGTCGGCGATATCGATAACCTCCATCTCGGCCACGCTTTCGAGCTTGAAGGCCGGCGTCTGACCCGAATTGCGCAGCGTGATCTTCACCTTGACGATGCCGTCCGCCTCAGGCGTCTCGACGAATTCGAGCGAGTCCACATCGACATAGGCCCGCAGCTCCGCCTCATGGTCCCCGGTCCGCGGCGCGGGCGCCAACCGGGCCGGCGCGGCGCCGCCTTCGGCCGCCCGACGGGCCGCGAGTGCGGCCGTGATCAACGGCCAGAGCATGAGCAGCAGGATCACCAAGGCGACCAGGCCTATCAGCATGATCAGCCGCGTGAGTTTCGCCGTGCTCTCGGACGCATCCGCCGCGCGCGACTGCTGGCACACATCAGCCTGATAGGGATGCTGGACGTTCTCGCAAGGCCTCGCGATGTCCCATGCACCGGTCGGCTCTTCAGCTTCTTCGCCAGCCTGCTCGGTCTGCTCAGTGGAGGTCGCAGCGTCGTCCGCCGCGTCTTGCGCGCGGGCCACCGGCGCGGCGAGAACGATCAGGCACAGCGCCAAGGAGAGCGCCAGGGCAAGACAACACTTGATGAGGCAAGACCGGGCCAAGCAAGACCCGGCTAAGGCTTTCTGAAGCGAAGACGTCATGATGATGCGCTGAACAATTTCCCCAACCGCGCCGATCCTATGCGCCGAAACGCGCCTTGTCTCGCCTCTCTGGTCGCTTTCGGCAAACTTCTTTCCAAATTGCCTCAAATTGGAACGATTTGCCGTTGCCGGAACGAAAAGGGCCCCGGGCGCACGCCCGGGGACTTCTCGATGCGTGTCGATCGACGGTGTGGCTACTTGTCAGTCGACCCCGCAGCCATCGGCTTGGCGTCACCCGATACGTTGGACACGGACTGAGTGGCAGTCTCCATTTCGATGAAGGAGATCTTCCCGCCGGCTGCCTTGATCGCCTCCTTGAGGTCGACGACGCGGATGTTCTGATCCTGGTAGGTGCGGAAGTACCAGCGCAGATTCTGAAGGTCGTTGGCACTGGTCCACTCGGTGATCTCGGGAAGGGCGCCCCCGACAGATGCGTTGACCACCGACCCCTTCGGAATGTCGAACTGGTTCAGGATGTGGAAGGCGGCAAAGACCGCGTCCTCGGCGTTAGCGTTGGGAACCGCGGCCTGACTGGACATGGCCGCGCGAACGAAGCGCGAGGGCGGCGTGAAGTCGCCCGGGAGGCCCAGCATGCCCGTGCCGGAACCGGCTGCACTGAGCGTAACGGGGCCGAGTTTCGCCGTATCGACATCCTTGGGCGACAGGTTGATGTAATTGTCCAGATTGGTCATGTGCCAATCGTAAGTCGGCGCATTGGTCATGACCCCGAGCGGGGCGTCCGTCACTTTCACCACGCCGCCGCGCGGCTCGATCGCGATCGACTTACCGGACTTGTCGTGAACGAAGAAGTGGACGTCCGCCGTCATGCCTTTGGCGCTGCCGAGGCCCGGCATTGGCGTTCCCACCATGACGATGTCCTCGACGGCCTTCTTCACTTCGTCGACCGTGGCGAAGTTGCCGAGCACCCACATGCCGAAATCTTGCGGCGCAAGAGCGCGGGACGCGTTTTCCGACGTCGCATCGGCGTATTGGGCATAGTCCGGAAAATAGAACAGTCCGATGGAAAGACCCTGATCGTTCAAGCCGTCGATGATGACGGTTTCATTGAAGGCGTTCGCGCCGACGATGTCGAAGCGGGTCTTGTACGTCAGCCCCTTGCCGCCGTCGGGCAGAGAGCCGCTAAACTCCTGGCCGGCGGGAACGATGATCACGTTCGACTTGAGCGGAAATCCGAATTCGAGTGTCCGGGCGCGAATGGCGGCCCCGTCTTGGGCCTTGAGGCTAATGCCGGTGCACGAAAAAGCCGGCGTGGTCGCGAGTGCAAGCGAAGCGGCGAAGACATAAGTCGCAGCGCGGCGGATCATGGCGATCTCTCCTTGGACGATTCCTTGCAGGAGCATGCAGGGCGGCCATGAAAGCCGTGTTAAATGCGCGATGGACTTCGCTTAAAAACGCGCCGAAGTTCGCTGCAGGCTTAAGAGCCTGCCACGAGAATCGACGGCATTTTCAGAAATGTCTTGCTGTTCCGCGATCAGGCGACGTTCGCCCCGAGAAGCGAGCCGATGAAATATGTTGCGGCCGCCGCGATCGAGCCGACGACGAGCATGCGCGCACCGCCGACGATCGCATTCTTGCCCGAAAACAGGCTGAGCGCGGAGCCCACACCGAATAACGCTATTCCCGCTAGCACGCCGGCGATGACGATCCCCTCTTTCTCATACCCGAGGAGATACGGAATCAGCGGCACGCAAGCGCCGACACTGAAGGTGATAAACGACGAGACCGCGGCCCCCATCGGAGAGCCTAACTCCTCGGGATTGAGACCAAGCTCCTCGCGAGTCAGCGCGTCGAGCGCCTTTTCCGGATTTGCAATCAGGTGCTTCGCCATATCGCGCGCCTCGTTGATCGGAATACCGCGCGCCTCGTAAATGAGCGCGAGTTCCTCGGCTTCCTGATCGGGATAGCGCTCGAGCTCGTCTCTCTCCTGCGCGATCTGGTGTTCGAACATTTCCCGTTGCGACAGCATCGAGATGAACTCGCCCGCCCCCCTCGAGAAGGCGCCGGCGAGCAGCCCGGCAATGCCAGTCAGCAGAATCTCACTTGGTCCTACGCCTGCGCCGGCCACACCCATGACGAGGCATGTATTGGATACGAGCCCATCGTTCACGCCGAACACGCCCGCGCGCAACGTGCCGCTGGTGTAGTTCTT
>JARRPE010000078.1:0-7818 GCA_037383205.1 Methyloceanibacter sp. | reverse complement strand
TCTCGACTTGGTGACCATGATTTCTACGTCTGCCCGTGTTGGATCGCGGAAACGCGATTCGCGTTGCGAGGCGTTCTAGCAACCGGGCTGACCACAATCCAGTGCCCGCGTGGCAAGAGCGGCGCCGAGTGGGAATTGCCGCATGGGGTCGTCGGCCGCGACCGCGGTCAGCACGGCCCGCGCCGCGTTGCAGTCCTTCTCCATCTGCGCCGCCAAGGCCTCGCCGGACGGAAAGGTTTGATCGGGGCGAATGAAGTCGATGAACTCCACCTCGATGGTTTGATCGTAGAGATCGCCTGAAAAGTCGAACAGGAAGGCCTCAAGCGCCGGCTCGCCCGCGCCGAATGTCGGGCGCGGCCCCACATAGCCCGCCGCATCGTGCCGGCCGCCCGCGTGGTGCACGCGCATCGCATAGATCCCGTGGCTGACGTCCTGGCCCGGCAGCAGCTTGAAGTTTACGGTGGGGAAGCCGAGTCCCTGCCCGCGCCCTGCGCCATGGGCAACGGCGCCGCGTGCGCGCCACCAATAGCCGAGTTGCTCGGCGGCTTCCCGGACGCGCCCTTTGGACAAATGCTCCCGTATCGCGCTGGACGCGAAGACGGTCGTCCCCTCGAGCTGCACCGGCTCCACCACGTCGACGCCATAGCCCAGGGCCTCGCCCGTGGCCGCAAGATGCGTGACCGTGCCGGTCCGGCCCTTGCCGTAGACGAAGTCGTAGCCCACCACGACGTGGCGGGCGCCGAAGGCCCTACCGAGCACATCCGCGGCGAATGCGTCGGCCGAAAGGTCGGCCAGCGCCCGATCGAAGGGCAGGACGAAAACCACATCGAGGCCCAACGCCTCGAGCAGTTCGAGCTTCACGGGCAACGGGGTCAGCCGGAAGAACGGCCTGTCGGGTGCAAAGAACTCGCGCGGGTGCGGTTCGAAGATCACCGCGCCAGTTCTTCTGCCTTCAGCCGCCGCGATCGCCTTGGCCACGCCGAGAACGGCTTGGTGTCCGCGATGAACGCCGTCGAAATTTCCGATGGCCAGGACCGCACCTTTCTGGTCTGGCGGCGCTTCCCGCCAGGAGCGGACGATGTCCATCGGAAATCCTTCCGGTTCGAACGGAGTTAGTCGCCGGTCGGGCGTCGGGAAACCATCAGCAGCGCTTCCCCGGTGAGAACGGGTCGTCCGTTGGCCTCGCAAACGCAATCGAAGGAGACGCGTCCCTTCTCCATGTCGACGGCGGTCACTTTGCAGGTGGCGATGAGCTCGTCGCCGATGAAGACGGGCCCTTTGAACTTCATGGTCTGGGACATGTAGATGCAGCCAGGCCCCGGCAATTTGGTTCCCAGCACCGTGGAGAACAGCGAGCCGGTCAGAAAGCCGTGCGCGATGCGCTTCTTGAACACGGTGCCGGCGGCGAACTCCTCGTTCAGGTGAACCGGATTGATGTCGCCGGAGAGCTCCGCAAATGCCGTAATGTCGTCATCCGTCACGGTCTTGGAGACACTGGCCTCCATGCCCGGCGACAAATCCTCCAGATAGTAGCCGTGATCGAGGCTCATGCGTGTACTCCCTGCGGTGTTGGTGTTCTTAAGAAGGGCGCAAAATAGCGAAGGCCTTGAGGTGCCGCAACAGGTCAGAACCGCCCACGCAGCTTCCGAAAAACACTAACCAGAACAAGGCGTCTTTCTCAGACAGCTCGGTTTTGCAGACGTGGACGGCGCCAGCGACGGCAGTGCGGCGCTGCAGATGATGCACGAGAGGGACTACGGGCTCGTCATCTCCGATTGGAACATGGCGCCCATGAACGGCTACGACCTCCTGCGCGAGGTGCGCGCGGACGGCGGTCTGTCCCGCACGCCCTTCATCATGGTCACGGCGGACGGCTCGCGCGACCATGAGGAGCAGGCGAAGCAGGCCGGCGTCAGCAACTACATGCTGAAGCCGTTCAATGCGGTGACGCTGCGGTCGAAGATCGAGACCTCGTTCGCCGAGGGGGCCTAGCTCCTCAACAGACGTGATCCGGGCGGCTAGGAAGGCTGCGCGGTCCTACCAGCGCAGCCCGTGCGTGGCGGCGATGGGCGGGCGCGGCTCTTCCGCGAACAGGGCCCGCAAATGCTCAGCATCCAACAAGCCCACGCTTTCGTCCGGCGCATGCAGCCTGCTCGCAACAAACACCGACGGCACGCCGAAGACGCCCGCGCCCACGATGTCGGTCTTGGCGCCATCCCCAATGGCGATCACATCGGACTTCGAGACGGTTTCTCCTCTCGCGCCCGCGATTTTCGAGGCCGTCTCGAAGGCAAGTTCGTAGACCGGCAGGTGCGGCTTGCCCGCGTAGACGACGTCCCCGCCAAGACTTTCATAGGCGGCCGCCAACGCGCCGGCGCAGTAGATCAGCCGGTTGCCGCTCTCGACCTTGTGGTCCGGATTGGCGCAGATCATCGGCACATTGCGCTCCGCCAGGCCCGTCAGCAGCTCCACATAGTCTTCCGGCGTCTCGACCTGATCGTCGAACAACCCCGAACACACGATCAGCTCGGCCTCTTCCGGACCTGTCAGTGTGACGTCGGCATTCTCGAAGATCGGCAGGTCGCGCTCAGGGCCCAGATGAAACACACGCGCGCCCTTGTGCTTGGCGAGTTCGTGGCGCGTGAGATCGCCGGACGACACCGTGGCGTCATAGGCTTCCTCGGGCACGCCGATCAGGCGCAGCTGAGCCTGAAGGTCGGGGCTCGGGCGGGGCGAATTTGACAGCAGCACGACCACGCCGCCCTGCTCGCGAAAGGCGCGCGTCGCGGCCGAGGCATCGGGAAAGGCGTCGCGTCCGTTATGCATGACGCCCCAGATATCGACGAACCAGACCCGGCGGCCCGCCGCCACGTCTCGGATCGACTCGATGACGGGAATTTTCGAGGTAGCTTCCATGGCGCTCGGTTAGAGGCTCCGGCGGCGGCGGTCAAGGACGGTGGATGCGGCCTGTCGAAGCGCTACGCCTGACACCGCGCCGGTGATAGGATCGCGGCGAGGATACGACAGGCATTCGCCATACGCAGAACGCTAGGAGGAGACCATGGCCCGATTGAACACCCTCGCTTGGATGGGACTTGCTGCTCTCGCCGTCGCCACCGGACCGGCAATGGCCCTGCCCACCCATGACGTCAAGGCGCCGTCCTTGATCGTCCCGGTCCAGGACGTTGAAGACATGGAAGTCCAGCGGGACCTGGAGCCCGATGAAGTTCCCGCCACGAAGTCCGGAGGAGAGATGGTTCCGGCCCCGGACCGGGCGAAAGACATGGGCGGCGGCAATGTGGAAGACGAGGAGCTACAGCGCGACCTGGAAACAGGCGACTAGGGGCCGCCCTTATACTCTTGATGCGCCGTCTTAGTGCCGGCTGACCATCGAAGGGCCCCAGCCCTAGCTCGCGCCTGACAATTCGCGGGACAACGCCTTGTTCATCGGCTGCGCTTCGGCGAACAGATGGCCTTGCGCCAGCTCGATGCCATGGTCGAGCAGGCGCGCCACGTCGCTTTCCTTCTCGACCTTTTCGATGATCAGCTGGATTCCGGCCGCGTCGAGGCGCCGCTTGAGATCGGCAGCATTGCGCCCCGGCCCGCCAAGGAACTCCTCCGCGCTGACCTTGGCGAAGCGGAAATTGCGGTCGCCCAGCCCATCGAAGCCGGTCTCGAAATCGACCACGTTGTCGAGGCAGAAGCCGAAGCCCAGAGCCGCCAGCGTATCGAGGCAGCCGATTTCCGTGTCGTTCAGCCCCTGCATTTCGGCATGGCTGACCTCCAGGATCAGGCTGTCGCTGAGATTCGCGTTCTCCTCCATGAACTCGATGAGTTCCGGGAAATAATCGGGATCTAGGAGTGAGTGCATCGAGATGTTGGCGAAGACGCCTTCAATCGGCGCATTCGGCCCAAGGCGCCGCAGCACCTGGACGGCGCGGACCACGAGCACGTTGTCGATTAGCGGCATGAGCGCGGACCGCTTGGCGACGGGCATGTAGTCGTTCGGCATCACGATCTCGCCGTCGGCCTTGCGGATGCGGGTCAGCCCTTCGAAATAGCGGACCTTGCGCCCCGGCAGGGTGACGGTGGGTTGAAGATACAGGTCCACCCGGCCCTGCTCGATGCCCTCGCGAATGATCTCGAGCATCGCGTCGTCGTCATCGTCGGCGAAGTCGTAGGACAGTTCTTCAAAGTCCTCTTCCGCCTCAGGCTCGGGTTCTGGCGCGGGTTGGGGTTGCGCGGCAGCCAGCGCGGCGGCCAGACTGGCCTCGTCATGGCCGGCCTCCTGGTCGCTCTCTCCACCTTTGTCGCCGCTGTCCTCAGCCTCGGCGCTAGCGGGTTCGGGCTCGGCACTGGCGTCCGGCTCCATCTCGGACCGTGCAGCCTCTTCCACCTCCGGCTCGAAGACGAAATCGACTTCCTCCTCGATAACCTCTTCGACGACAGGCTCGGGCTCCACCACGAGCTCGGTCTCCGGTTCGGTCTCGGGCATGGGTTCCAGATCGGCCAAGAGCTCGGGCTCGGTCGCTATTTCCGGTTCCGGCTCCGGCTCCATGAAGAGCTCCGGCTCTTCCTCCGGCTCGAACAATGCGGCCGGCTCAGGCTCGGGCGTAACTTCCGGGGCGGACATCGCCGCCATGGCGGGCGGGGCGGACCTTTCGGCCGCGGGCGCACGGCCAACCATCTGAGCGATCAGCGTCTCCAGCGCACCGAGATCGTTGGCGATCTTCTGGCGCTGGGCGCGGCTCTCGTTCGTGACCTCCGCGCGGACGGCCTCGATACGGTCGTAGACATGCTGGAGATCAACCGACAGTCCGTCCGTGCCACCGGCACCTGCCGCGCCGCTGGCCACATACTGATCGAGACGCTCGACTTTGTCATGAAGGGCTTGGAGACGGGCCATGCCGTCTTCGACGCGATCGAGTCGCTGCAAATCGATGTCAATGACTTCGAGTGCCTGCTCCAGATCGTCCACACGGTCGCCGCCACCGCCACCGCCGCCGCGTCCAGCCCGGAGAAATGTCGTCGCCATGACCAGGAACAGCGCGCTCGCCCCGATGAGAACGGGTAGCAGCGGCAATCCCGCCTGCATGGTCAGTCCGGCGCCGAATGCGGCCGCCGTGATGGCCATGGCCACGAGAACAATCACGTCAAGCATTGCGAGCCCTCCTGAAGCGGCACGTTGTACCGTCAAGACCTGCTCCAAAGGACGACGTTCCTTGGATCCATGGCTTCGAACCCATGGCCTCGCCGTTCCAGTCGGTCCTGGCTTGTCGCGCCGCCCCTCGCTTTCGAAATCATGGGCGACAGGCCATTGCAAAGCAACATCAAATTGGCCGGGAGCTGCCTTTCGCGGCCTTGACGAGCCTCAGATTTCGCCAAGCGCTGACCAGCCACTCACATAGAGCCGCGATCCGTGCACGGTGCATCGTTGAATTCGAGAAATCCCGTTCCCACCTCCGGGACTTCCGGTGCCGTCCTCGAGGCGGCGTGCCGGTCCTACCAGAATCCCGCGCGCCCGGCGGCTTATGCGCATCTTGACGCTTACCGGAGGCCTGCGTACAAGCGGGTTATTGGCACTCGGGAGGCCTGAGTGCCAAACATCGGAGTTCCAGCAAATAGGAGCGCATATCCATGAAATTCCGTCCCCTGCATGACCGCGTCGTGGTCAAGCGGCTCGAGGAAGAGCAGAAGACCAAAGGCGGTATCATCATTCCGGACACTGCGGCCGAGAAGCCGCAGACCGGCAAGGTCGTGTCCGTGGGCCCCGGCATCGTCGGCGAAGATGGCAAGGTCCAGCCGCTCGACGTCAAGGCCGGCGACACGGTCCTGTTCGGCAAGTGGTCCGGCACCGAGGTCAAGATTGATGGCGAGGACCTTCTCATCATGAAGGAGTCCGACATCATGGGCGTCATCGGCTAGGCACGGTCCCTCATCATTCGAAACCGATTCCCCCCTGCGACCCGCGTGAAGAACGGGCGCCGTGGAGCGTCGATCCAAATCGGAGAGTAATTCAATGGCAGCAAAAGACGTTGTATTCGGCGCCGAAGCCCGTGAGCGCATGCTCAGGGGCGTCGACGTACTGGCCAACGCCGTGAAGGTGACGCTTGGTCCCAAGGGCCGCAACGTCATCATCGACAAGTCGTTCGGTGCCCCGCGCACCACGAAGGACGGGGTCACCGTGGCCAAGGAGATCGAGCTTGAGGACAAGTTCGAGAACATGGGCGCGCAGATGCTGAAAGAGGTCGCGTCCAAGACGAACGAGACCGCGGGCGACGGCACGACGACGGCAACCGTTCTGGCACAGGCCATCGTGCGCGAAGGCCTGAAGGCCGTGGCCGCCGGCATGAACCCGATGGATCTGAAGCGCGGCATCGACAAGGCCGTCGCCGAAGTCGTCGGAACCATCCGGAAGCAATCGAAGCAGGTTTCGGACTCGTCCGAGATCGCCCAGGTCGGCACCATCTCGGCCAATGGCGAGAAGGCCATCGGCGACATGATCGCCCAGGCCATGAAGAAGGTCGGCAATGAGGGCGTGATCACCGTCGAGGAAGCCAAGAGCCTCGATAGCGAACTCGAAGTCGTCGAGGGCATGCAGTTCGACCGCGGCTATATTTCGCCCTACTTCGTCACTAACGCGGACAAGATGACGACCGAGCTCGAGAACCCCTACATCCTCATCTACGAAAAGAAGCTGTCGGGCCTGCAGGCTATGCTGCCGCTGCTCGAGTCGGTTGTGCAGTCTGGCCGTCCGCTGCTCATCATCGCCGAGGACGTCGAAGGCGAGGCCCTGGCCACGCTCGTGGTCAACAAGCTGCGCGGCGGCCTGAAGGTCGCGGCGGTCAAGGCTCCGGGCTTCGGCGATCGCCGCAAGGCCATGCTGCAGGACATCGCGATCCTGACGGGCGGCGAGATGATCTCCGAGGATCTCGGGATCAAGCTCGAGAACGTCACGGTGCAGATGCTCGGCAAGGCCAAGCGCGTCAGCATCACCAAGGACGACACCACGATCGTTCGCGGCGGCGGCAAGAAAGAAGAGATCGAGGGCCGCGTGTCTCAGATCCGTCAGCAGATCGAGGATACGAGCTCCGACTACGACCGTGAGAAGCTGCAGGAGCGTCTGGCGAAGCTCGCCGGCGGCGGTGCGGTAATCAAGGTCGGCGGCGCCACCGAGATCGAAGTGAAGGAGAAGAAGGACCGTGTCGACGATGCGTTGAACGCAACCCGCGCGGCCGTTGAGGAAGGTATCGTGCCGGGCGGCGGCGTTGCCCTGCTGCATGCCTCGAAGGGCCTGAAGGCCAAGGGCGACAACGACGATCAGGAAGCCGGTATCAACATCGTGCGCCGCGCGCTCCAGGCGCCGATCCGCCAGATCGCCGAGAATGCCGGCGTGGAAGGCTCGATCGTGGTCGGCAAGGTCATGGACCAGAAGTCGCCGACCTTCGGTTACGACGCCCAGAACGACACCTATGTCGACCTGATCGAGAAGGGCATCATCGACCCGGCGAAGGTCGTCCGCACGGCACTGCAGGATGCCGCTTCCGTGGCCGGCCTTCTGGTCACCACCGAGGCCGGCGTCGCCGAGCTGCCGAAGAAGGACGATCCGATGCCGATGCCTGGTGGCGGCATGGACGGCATGGGCATGATGTAGCCCACGCCTCTGAAGGCTAGAGACGACAAGGGCCGCCCCTCGGGGCGGCCCTTTTTTGTTGCGAAGCGCGTTAGTGCAGGGCTGCGCACCCACTGTCAGCGGGCAGATCAGCGGGCTCGCCCCATTCGTTGGCGGGCATGTCGGGGAAAGACTTGCCGAACTCC
>JARRPE010000077.1:0-7477 GCA_037383205.1 Methyloceanibacter sp. | reverse complement strand
AGCCGCATCGTCCAGCCGCTTGAAGGTCAGCACGCTGGCCCGGGACAGCAGCGCCGAGTTCAGCTCGAAGG
Organism: Methyloceanibacter sp.; assembly: GCA_037383205.1. Lineage (GTDB taxonomy): Bacteria > Pseudomonadota > Alphaproteobacteria > Rhizobiales > Methyloligellaceae > Methyloceanibacter. The sequence continues at coordinate 7,406 of JARRPE010000077.1, read as the reverse complement.
ATGGGTTCTCCGTGGTCGCGCCGACCAGCACGATGGTGCCGTCTTCCATGTGCGGCAGGAACGCATCCTGCTGCGAGCGGTTGAAGCGATGAATCTCATCGATGAAGAGCAGCGTGCCCCGGCCTGCCTCGCGCTTGGCCTTGGCCGCGTCGAACACTTTGCGCAAATCCGCGACGCCGGACTGAATGGCCGAGAGCTGCTCGAAATGCAGATCCGTCACTTCGGCCAGGAGCCGGGCGACGGTGGTCTTGCCGGTGCCGGGCGGGCCCCAGAAAATCACCGAGGTCAGGCGCCCTGCTCCCACCATGCGGCCGAGGAGCCCCCCGCCCAGGAGATGATCCTGGCCGATGACCTCGTCCAGGGTCTGCGGGCGCAGCCGGTCGGCGAGCGGGCGCGGCGCGGTATCGGCGAGCCCCGCTGCCTCGAATAGGTTCGCCGCACCCTTCGCCGTGCCCCTGGTCATGGGTCAGCCCCGCACTGTCAGATCGAAGACCCTGCCGCCGCGCTCGATGGCGAGACGCCAGCGGGCGGTACGGATCTGCAAAAGCACCGTCAGTTCCTTGACGGACTGAACCTTCTGGTCGTTGACGCCGACGATCAGATCGCCGGGCCGCAGGCCCAGGCGATCGGCGTTGGATTGACGCTCAACCTTCGTTACCACGACGCCCGTATCGGCAACGTCGTCCAGCCCCAGTTCGGCGCTCACCGCCGGCGAGAGATTGGCCACGCTGCTACCGGCGAAAGGATTCGGCCCGGTCACGTCGTGTTCGTCGCGTGGCGGATCCTCGATCGGCACCACGGTCGCGATGGTCGTGCGGAAGCGCTTGCCGTCGCGATACAGGCCGAGCTCCACGGTGTTGCCGATGCCCTTCGTGACGAAGCGGTACTCGAGCGCTTCAGGATCCTGAATGTCCCGGCCGTCGAAGCTCACAATCACGTCGCCGACCTCGAGCCCGGCGGACTTGGCCGGACCCTTCTCATGAACCCGCGTGACCATGGCGCCAGCCGGACGGTCCAGCCCAAGCGACTCCGCTAAGTCCGAGGTGAGCGGCTGCAACGAGGCGCCGAGCCATGGGCGTTGCACCTTGCCGCCTTTGAGCGCGGATTGAACAACCACCTGCACCATGTTGGAAGGAATCGCGAATCCAATCCCGTGTGACCCGCCGCTCTTGGAAAAGATGGCCGTATTGATGCCGACGAGCCGCCCGTCCATGTCGACAAGCGCGCCGCTGGCCGACGCCAAAGGGATCGCCGATGGCCAGCACCAGATCGCCGACCTCCAGACCATCCGAATTGGCGAACTGAATCGCGGGGAATTCGGCACCATCGCCATCCAGACGCAGCACGGCCAAGTCCGTCTGCTCGTCCTTGAGGATCAGCGTCGCCGGAAACTCGCGGCCGTCATTGAGCGCGACCGTGATCTCCGACTCCCCGCCACTGCGGATCACATGATAGTTCGTCACCACCACACCTTCGGTGCTGACCAGAACACCGGAGCCGAGCGAGTTCTGAATACGCTCTCGCGGCGCGCCGAACTGCTGACCGAAGAAGCGCCGGAAGAAGGGATCGTTGAAAAGCGGCGAAACCGATTGCTTGACCTTGTGGCGGACATAGACGTTCACGACAGTCGGCGCTGCCCGCTTCACCACGGGCGCGAAGGACTGCTTGATGGCCGCCTCGCTCTTGGGAACGACCCGGGTAACGACCTCGTCCTGCGTCGACGCGGTGCCCGCCAGTCCAAGGCCGAGCATCAGCGCAAGCAGGGCAATTTTGCCAATTCTTCGCGGAAAAATGTCCAAACGTGTCATCTCTCGCTCTGCTAATGATTCTGAAGAAGATGGAACGCGCACCTTGCAGAGTGCAAGGTCGTTCACAAGGCAGTTCAATCGTCTTCCAAACAAAACGGGCCTTCTTGCGGCGAGATGCGGGGCAAACAACCACCCTAGACGGGCGATAGAAAAAACCTTTTGGAACGGTGATTGAGCTTAGTTGCTGCCGCAATCTTTTGAAATAAGATGCCGCGCTGGTGAAGGCCTTCACCGGCTCTAACAGAACGATTGGAGAGAAACGCATTCGTATTGTCAAAACAGGTCTCACCGCCCTCGCGGCCACGGTCGCCCTCACCGCCGCGGTGAACGCCGCAGAGGTTAAGAAGAGCGGCCAAGCGCAAGGGTCGCCAGAGGACGTTTGGGCCGTGGTGGGCGATTTTTGCGCCATCAAGGATTGGCACCCAGCCGTTGTGGAATGCGACGAGATGGAAGAAGGCGGCGACACATATCGCGTTCTGACTCTCGGCGATGGCGGGAAGATCAAAGAGAAGCTCACCAATAAGGACGACACGAGCTATAGCTACGAGATCATCGAGAGCCCGCTGCCCGTGCAGAACTACGCCGCTACGCTCACCGTGACCGAGGACGACGGGGACGAAATCGCCGAGGTCGTGTGGGAAGCCGAGTTCGATCCCGCCGACGGCGTCGAAGAGGCCAAGGCTGTCGAAGTCATCAGTGGAATTTTCGACGCGGGCATCGAGGGCATCGGAAAGAAGGCCGGCGACGCGCAATAGTCTGGAGTCTGGCGCGGACCGTGCTGGCGCCCGCAGCCTAGACCGATGGCGCACGGAACAAAAAGAAAGGCGCACCGCTGAGCGGTGCGCCTTTGTCATTTCCGGCTTGGCCGGAGATCACTTGGCGACGCCTGATGCTCTTTAGGCGGCGACGGACTCGCCTTCCTCTTCCTGGTCCTGCGTGGGACCTGAATCCTGACCGCGTGCATCCTCGTCACGATCCACCAGCTCGATGACGGCCATCGGTGCGGAATCGCCGAAGCGGAACCCGGCCTTCAGAACGCGGGTGTACCCACCCGGACGCTCCGCATAGCGAGGCCCCAGCGCGTCGAAGAGCTTCGCCACCATGTCCTCGTCGCGAATGCGCGCAACCGCCTGACGGCGGGCATGAAGGTCGCCCCGCTTCGCAAGCGTGATGAGTTGATCGGCCACGCGCCGCAACTCCTTCGCCTTCGGCAAGGTCGTCACGATCTGCTCATGCTTGATGAGCGCGGACGCCATGTTCGCAAACAACGCACTGCGATGCGTCGATGTCCGGTTCAGCTTCCGGCCTGCCTTGCGGTGTCGCATTGACTTTTCCTCTTTCGAAGCACGTCGGGCCGCTACCGTTCGGCCCGTCGGCTAGTAATGGTCTTCGAAGCGCTTGGCCAGCTCTTCGATGTTTTCCGGTGGCCAATCCGGCACATCCATGCCGAGATGCAGGCCCATGGAGGCCAGGACCTCCTTGATCTCGTTCAGCGACTTGCGGCCGAAGTTCGGGGTCCGCAGCATCTCTGCTTCCGTCTTCTGGATGAGGTCGCCGATGTAAACGATGTTGTCGTTCTTCAGGCAGTTGGCCGAACGGACCGAAAGTTCCAGCTCGTCCACCTTCTTGAGAAGCGCGGCGTTGAAGACCAGCTCCGGCTGCTGCTGGAAGGTCTGCTCTTTCTTCGGCTCCTCGAAGTTCACGAAGACCGACAGCTGATCCTGAATGATACGGGCGGCGAGCGCGACCGTATCCTCGGGGCGGACCGAACCGTCCGTCTCGATATTCATGGTGAGCTTGTCGTAGTCGAGGATCTGGCCCTCGCGGGTGTTCTCGACGCGGTACGAGACCTTGCGCACCGGGCTGAACAGCGAATCGACCGGGATGAACCCGATCGGCGCATCGTCCGGACGGTTCCTCTCGGCGGGCACATACCCCTTGCCGGACGCGGAGGTGAATTCCATGTGGATCGCGGCGCCCTCGTCGAGCGTGCAGATGATATGATCCGGATTGAGGATCTCGACGTCCGACCCGCCCTGAATGTCGCCAGCCGTCGCGATACCGGGGCCTTCCTTCTGAAGCACCATGCGCTTCACGCCTTCGGAATGCTGATTGACGGCGATTTCCTTGATGTTGAGGACGATGTTGGTCACATCCTCACGCACGCCCGGAATGGACGAGAACTCGTGCAGCACGCCATCGATGTGCACGGACGTGATGGCCGCACCCTGCAGAGACGACAGAAGCACACGGCGCAGCGCATTGCCGAGTGTCAGGCCAAACCCGCGCTCGAGCGGCTCGGCGACGACTGTCGCGAACCGGGCCGGATCGCGGCCGGGAGTGACGTTGAGCTTGGTGGGCTTGATGAGATCTTGCCAGTTCTTTTGCAGCACCGGTGTCGCCCTTTCTTGATCGTTGTTTGGAGCCTCGGACTCCGGAATACGAATGTCTTCGTCCAGCATCGTTCGTACGTCCGCCTTGTTCGTCTTAGACGCGGCGGCGCTTGCGCGGCCGGCAGCCATTGTGCGGAATCGGCGTCACATCCCGAATGGAGATGATATTGAAGCCGGCCGCCTGAAGAGCACGAAGCGCGGACTCACGGCCCGATCCCGGACCGCGAACCTCGATCTCGAGATTCTTCATGCCATGTTCGGTCGCCTTCTTGCCGGCGTCCTCGGCAGCGACCTGCGCCGCATAAGGGGTCGACTTACGCGATCCCTTGAACCCCATGGCACCAGCAGACGACCAGGAAATCGCATTTCCTTGAGCGTCGGTGATCGTGATCATGGTGTTGTTGAAGCTTGCATGCACATGAGCCACGCCGGAGGTGATGTTCTTCCGTTCCCGGCGGCGTACCCGTGTCTTTTCCTTGGCCATGCTTTATTCCCGCGAATTCCAGTGAGCCACGGCGAAAGCATCGCAAAGGAGCTTGGCCGGGCGTTCGTAATGTCTCTACTTCTTCTTACCTGCGATCGGCTTCGCCGGCCCTTTGCGCGTGCGCGCATTGGTGTGGGTACGCTGGCCGCGAACCGGCAGACCGCGCCGGTGCCGCAGGCCGCGATAGCAGCCCAAGTCCATGAGGCGCTTGATATTCATCGACACTTCGCGCCGAAGATCGCCCTCGACCACATAGTCGCGGTCGATGGTCTCACGAATCTGGATCACCTCGGATTCGGTGAGTTCATTCACCCGCCGCTCGGACGGAATGGAAACCTTCTGACAGATCTCCTTGGCAAAAGCATCGCCAATCCCATGGATATAGGTCAGCGCGATCTCGACCCGCTTGTTGGTCGGAATGTTCACGCCTGCAATTCGGGCCACGTCGTCGCCTCCTCAAGCAGCACGCGCTAACGTGCTGAAATTAAACCAAATTAGCCTATTGAAACACAACAAGACCGACCGCGGACAGGCATCGCCCCCGGGTCCGGTCAGTCCATCAAGCCATGGAACGCGTTTATGTAGCGATTCCGCTTGACAAGGTCAACTGGCCGGACGCCCTGAAAAACGAAGTTTTGGGCCTATTCTCCGTCCAGCGCCTGATCTATCTCCTTCTGAACCGCCGCGATATCAGCCATACCGTCGACGGTTCTGACCTTACCTTGAGCCGTGTAATAGCCGACCAGCGGCTCTGTCTGGTCGTGATATGCCTTGAGCCGCTCGCGAACGACTTCTTCCGTATCGTCTTTGCGGCGCTTGAACTCCGTTCCGCCGCACCGGTCGCAGACGCCCTCTTCCTTCGGCTGCTTGAAGAGGGTGTGGTAACCCTCGCCGCAGCTGGCGCAGGTGTACCGGCCCGTGATCCGGCCGACGAGCGCATCGTCGTCCACATCGATCACCAAGACCCGGTCGACCTCGTCTCCGCGGGACTTCAAGAGTTCGTCCAAGGCCTCGGCCTGGCCGATGGTGCGCGGAAAGCCGTCGAGTATGAACCCGGCGCCGCCTTCCTCCTGGTCCATCCGCTCGGAAATCAGGCCGATGACCAGCTCGTCGGGAACCAGTTCGCCCCGCTCCATGATGACGCCAGCCTGTTGACCGAGCTTTGTCCCCGCCGCGACCGCGGCGCGGAGCATGTCGCCTGTCGAGAGCTGCACCATGCCGCGCATGTCCTCGAGCCGTTTTGCTTGCGTACCCTTGCCCGCTCCCGGCGCGCCCAACATCACCAAGTTCATCGACGCCGACCCCTCAGCTTCGCCTTCTTGATCAGCCCCTCATACTGGTGGGCCAGCAGATGGCTCTGGATCTGAGCCACGGTATCCATTGTCACGCTCACGACGATGAGCAGCGAGGTGCCGCCGAAATAGAACGGGACGCCCCACTCGGCGATAAGAATCTCAGGCAGAACGCAGACGGCGGCCAGATAGATCGCGCCGACGACCGTAATCCGCGTGAGCACGTAATCGATGTACTCGGCCGTACGCTCGCCAGGCCGGATGCCCGGAAGGAAGCCGCCATACTTCTTGAGGTTGTCGGCTGTATCCTTGGGATTGAAAACGATCGCCGTGTAGAAGAAGGCGAAGAAGACAATCAGCGACACGTAGATCAGGATATAGAGCGGCTGCCCGCGGCCCAGCATCGCCGTAACCGAGTTCAACCACTCAGGACCCTGTCCGGCCGAGAAATTCGCGACCGTAATCGGCAGCAACAGCAGCGATGAGGCGAAGATCGGCGGAATGACACCGGCGGTGTTCAGCTTCAAGGGCAGATGCGATGCATCGCCTTGGAACATTTTGTTGCCGACTTGCCGCTTCGGGTACTGAACCAATAATCGCCGCTGCGCACGCTCCATGAAGACGATGAAGCCGATCACGAGCACGGCGAAGATGAACAGCGCAATGATCAGGCCCGCCGACAAGGCGCCCTGACGTCCGAGCTCCAGCGTCCCGATCAACGCCGCAGGCAGCTCGGCCACGATACCCGCATAGATGATCAGCGAAATGCCGTTGCCAACGCCGCGGGCGGTGATCTGCTCGCCCAGCCACATCAGAAAGACCGTGCCGCCCACCAGCGTGATGACGGTCGTAATACGGAAGAACCAGCCGGGGTCCGTCACGATATTGCCCGCCCCTTCGAGGCCGACGGCGATGCCGTAGCCCTGAAGCGTGGCCAGAAGCACCGTGCCGTAACGCGTGTACTGGTTGATCTGACGGCGGCCCTGCTCGCCCTCTTTCTTGAGCTGCTCAAGCGTCGGCGAGACGGTCGTCAGAAGCTGAATGATAATCGATGCCGAAATGTACGGCATGATATTGAGCGCGAAGATCGCCATGCGCCCGACAGCGCCGCCGGAGAACATGTTGAACATGCCCAAAATGCCGGACTGCTGCTGCTTGAAGACGTCGGCGAGCGCTTGTGGGTTGATGCCGGGGATCGGGATGTAGGTGCCGAGCCGGTAGATCACGAGCGCGATTAGCGTGAACAAGATGCGCTTCTTGAGTTCGTCGGCCTTCGCAAAGGCCGCGAAATTCAAGTTCGACGCGAGCTGTTCTGCGGCGGATGCCATATGCGCTCTTCCCTTCTCCAGAACGGCTCGGTGGACCTCACCTAAGGCCCCCGCCGCCTCGTCCCGGACTGTCCTTACTCGTACGGATCGTTCTTCGCTGC
>JARRPE010000076.1:0-21197 GCA_037383205.1 Methyloceanibacter sp. | reverse complement strand
TGCCGATACCGACCGTGGCGACATCGCCGAGACGGAGGACACGCTGGCCGTCCATCTTGAGTACGATCTGCTCGAGGTCACTCGGGGTCGTGATCGCCCCTGCCGAGCGCACCACGAGCGCCTTTTCGCCTTCGCTGAGCCGCCCCGCCCCGTCATTGCGGTTGCTTTCCTCGATCGCGGCGGCCAAATCGGCAACACCAAGACCTGCATCGGCGAGCGCGGCGCTGTTCGGCGCAACCTCGAAGGTTCGAACCATGCCGCCTAGCGCATTTACGTCCGCGACACCTGGAATGGTGCGGAGTGCCGGCCGGATGGTCCAATCCAAAAGGCTGCGCCGCTCCTCAAGCGAGAGGTCGCCGCCTTCGATCGTGAACATGAACACATCGGACAGAGGCGTTGAGATCGGGGCGAGCCCCCCTGTCACGCTGGCGGGAAGGTCGGCGCGAACGGCGGCGAGCCGTTCGGCTACTTGCTGTCGTGCCCAGTAAAGATCGGTGCCTTCTTCGAAGTCGAGCGTGATATCGGCGACACCGTATTTCGCGGACGAACGCAGGATCGTCTGGCCCGGAATGCCGAGCAATTCCATCTCGATTGGAGTGATGACGCGCGTCTCGACTTCTTCCGGCGTCATCCCCGGCGCCTTCAGGATCATCTTCACCTGGACCGGCGAGATGTCGGGAAAGGCGTCGATGGGGATCGTGCGAAAGGCGTACACGCCCGCAGCCGCTACGAGCCCATAAACGAGCAGCATGAAGACGCGCTGCGTGAGAGAGAATTCGATCAGACGACGCAGCATCCCTTACTCCCCCGACAGCATTTGCTCGAGTTCTGGGAGGCCGCTTGCAGCAACCATGGCATCCGACGGGATGTTGCCGACGATGGTCGCCGCTTCGGTCGACTTGCCGCGCAGTTCCACCGGCGCCATCGCAAAGCCGGCGTCATTGCGCACGAACACGGCGCTCTGCCCGTCGATGCGCGCCACAGCTTTGCTTGGGACCGAAAAGGCGCCGCCAACCGCGGGTCTTTCGAGCAGGACCGAAACCAACTGACCTGCCAAAAGGCCGCTATTGGAAGGAACCGCCGCATAAAGGATTGCAGACCGGGTTACGCCCTGAAGCGATTTGCCGATCGATACGACGCGGCCTTTCGGACCCCCGACGATCTGTATGGCGCGTCCTGGTTCGATCTCGGGCAAGAGACGCGCCGGGACTTGGACCTCGACCCAGAGCTCGTCGCTGGTATCGATGGTCACAACGGGGCCCATCGCCTCGATCATTTCTCCGGGCATGGCGTCGACCTCGACGACCGTGCCGTCGGACGCGGCGGGGATTGAATACGCCCCGTCGGCCCCCAACGAGATCCCGTTGAGGGACAAGGTCCGCCGGTACTGCTCGATAACCGCCTTGATCTTTGCGACCTGCGCCTCGGCCTCTTCAGCCACAACCGGGTTTTGGAAGCGCTTGTCCACGAGCAACCGCTTGCGGCGCGCAACCGCGTCCGCCATCTGCAACTCGGCCTCGGCCTGCGACAGCTGGCTCTGGACATCGAGAAGATCGCGGCTGGAGATAGTGGCGACCGGCTCACCCTTGGTCACGCGCTGACCGGGAAGAACATGGACCTGGGTCAGCGTGCCTGCGAACGGGGCCGTCGCAACGATGCGCGAATTGACGGGGGGAATGACGGTTCCGGGCAGCGTCGCCAAGGTTTCAGCTTTGGCGGGCTGCACGGATTCGACCTTGATGTCGAGGCGGCGCACCTGATCTGCTGACAGGGTAACGGTCTTGGTTTCAGCCGAGGCCGCACCAGCTGTGACCGCCGCAAAAATGATGACGCACGTCAAAGGCAACACGCGCATGGCTCGCTCCGTCCTGGCCGCGAAATTGCCGGCCGAGGACATGGCTATCGGCGCTACCTGAAACCAACCTGAACGGAAGCTTGCAGGACCCTGAAAGGGCTTTTCAGGTTCCTTTCAGGTGGCGCGTGCTAGAAGCTCGGCGGTTACGAAGCGAAAGGACGCCCCATGCGCATCCTGCTGGTCGAGGATGACGACGAGATCGCCAAGAGGCTGACGACCGGTCTGTCCCAGGCCGGCTTTACGGTCGAGCGCGCTGACAATGGCACGGACGGCTATACGATGGGCCTCGACGAGGAATACGCGGCCGCCGTTCTCGATCTCGGCCTGCCGGAGATGCAGGGAATCGATGTCCTGAAACGCTGGCGATCCGCCCACCGGGCTCTGCCCGTGCTGATCCTGACGGCGCGCGGCACATGGGCGGAGAAAGTGGACGGTCTCAACGCCGGCGCCGATGACTACGTGACAAAGCCGTTCCACGTGCCCGAAGTCGCTGCGCGGCTGCGCGCGCTGGTCCGCCGCGCATCAGGACTATCGAGCGCCGTTTTGACCCATCGGGGAATCGAACTCGATACCGGATCGGGCAGCGTCCTGCTGAACGGAACGCCCGTTAAGCTGACGGCCCGCGAGATGAAGATGCTGACCTATTTCCTTCACCGTATCGGCCGGATTGTTTCGCAAGCCGAACTGGCCGAGCATCTCTATGCGCTCGAGGACAGCCGGGAATCGAACACGATCGAGGTCTATGTCAGCCGTCTCCGCCGAAAACTCGGGGCAGACATCATCACGACGGTTCGCGGTCTTGGCTACAGAATGGATTAGAGCGCCATGACGAGCCTCAAGAGCAGACTCATTCTTGCCGCCTCGCTATGGATCGCCCTCGGTACGATCGGCGCGGGTCTCGTTCTGTCCGCGATCTTCAAACATCACGTGACCACACAGTTTTACGACGAGCTGCATGTTCATCTCGACGAGCTACAGCGGCTTGCCGAGTTTCATGAGGACGGCAGCCTGCATCTTCAGCGCAACCTCAGCGACCCGCGCTACGACGTCCCGCTTTCCGGTTTTTACTGGGAGGTCCAGAAGGACGGAAAGGTTCTCGCCCGCTCTCAGTCGCTCGAAGGCCCGGCCCTAAGCATGCCGCCCGATGCGCCAAACGATATCGGCGTGCACACCCACCTCATCGAAGGTCCAACCGGGCCTCTCATCGCAATGGAGAAAGCCGTGTGGATAGATCCCGGCGCGACTCCCGAGCGGTTCATCATCGGCACGGACGAGCGTCATCTCGATGCCGTCGTGTCGAGCTTCAACGCGACGCTCGCCATGTCGCTCGCAGCATTCGGTCTGTCGCTCGTGGGCGCCGCGGCACTCCTCATCATGTATGCGCTCAAGCCGATGCGGCAACTGCGGACGGCGCTCCTAAATGTCCGCTCGGGACATGCCAAGCAACTGACAGGTCAGTTCCCGACCGAGGTCGTGCCCCTCGTGGATGACCTCAACAGGTTGCTTACCTCCACGGGCGACTTGATTCAGCGCGCCCGCACCCAGGCGGGCAACATGGCGCACGGTCTGAAGACGCCGCTGGCCATCGTCACGGACGAAGCCTATCGGCTGGGAGACCAAGGTGAGGATCAGGCCTCCGCGACGATCCTCAGCCAGTGCCGGAAGATGCAGTCCCATATCGACTACCAGATTGCGCGGGCGCGCGCCGTCGCCATGCGTGCGACCCCTGGTGTGGTCGCCGACTCCCGCAAAGCGGCTCTCGAAGTCGCCTCGGCACTTGGCCGCCTCTACAGGGGCGAGTCGGTCTCGATCGAGGTCGATGTGCCGGAAGGACGCCGCTTGGCGTGCGATCCCGCCGACCTCAACGAGATGCTGGCCAACCTCGTGGACAATGCCTGCAAACACGCCAGATCGACGGTCCGAATCGCCTGGATCGATGGCGATGCCACCGGCTTGACGGTCGAGGACGACGGGCCCGGCCTCCCCGCGGAGGCGCGCGAAGTTGTGTTCAATATCGGCGAACGCTGGGACTCCCGCGCCGCCGGATCCGGATTGGGGCTCGCAATCGTACGCGACTTGGCTCGGCTTTACGGAGGCGATGTTAGGCTGATGGAATCAAGTCTCGGCGGCCTGCGGGTCGATCTCATTCTGCCCGAGGAGGGGTGAGGCCGTCAGAAATCGCAACGCGACACACAGCAGCTAGACTATTCGAGAGATCTCTCGTTATTGGACATGGCGTCCATCCCGCTTCCGAAAGTGCCTCGTTGATCCTAGGATAGACTTCAACGTTGCCGCGAGCGGACCTCACTTCGGGCAGGCTTTCCATGGGCTTTTGCGACCATATGCGTGCGATTCTGATCGCACTCCTTGCAGGTCACTGCATGGTCTGCAGCGCCGCGGCAGGTCCGTTCAATCTGGCCGGATCGGAATGGGGTATCGTCCAAGACGGCGGCAAGCCAGGGCGTTTCGTGCAGTTCCGCGCGGACGGCGTCGTAGGCGGTTCTTCAGGCTGCAACCGCTTCACCGGCGCCTACAACCAAAACGGCGATGAACTTACATTCGGGCCCTTGGCCTCCACGCGCATGGCTTGCCCGCCTGACGTGATGGAACAAGAGCAGCAGTTTCTCACCATGCTCGGCAATGTCCGCTCTGCAGAGGTAAGTCACCCCACGCTGATTCTGAAGGATGGCAACGGCAAGGAACTTGCCGAACTGGTGCGACGCGATGCCGACTGAGCAGGATCGCGTTTGGCCCCGCACGATCGCCCACGCCGATATGGACGCCTTCTACGCGGCCGTGGAGCAGCTGGATGATCCCACGTTACGCGGCAAGCCGATCCTTGTCGGGCCTCGTAGCAACCGCGGGGTCGTCCTCACCGCCAGCTACGAGGCGCGCCCCTATCGCGTCGGAAGTGCGATGCCGATGGCCAAGGCACGACGCCTGTGCCCCAATGCCGTGATCGTTCCTCCCCGATTCGATCGCTATCAGGATGTCTCGCGCACCGTCATGGGCGTCTTCGCAAGCTTCTCACCCGAAGTCGAGGCTCTGAGCCTCGATGAGGCTTTTCTAGACATGACGGGCTCCGAGCAGCTGTTTGGCGCGCCCGAAGCTTTCGGCCGCCAACTCAAGGACGCGGTCTACGAGTCGACCGGTGGCCTAACGGTATCGGTTGGCATCTCGTCGACAAAGTACGTGGCGAAAGTCGCAAGCGGTTACCGCAAACCTGATGGCCTGACCATCGTTCCGCCGGAACGGGCAAAAGCGTGGCTTGCGCCTCTTCCCGTCAGCTGCCTGTGGGGAGCTGGGCCCAAGACGCAAGCGCGTCTCCGTCACCTAGGTCTCAGGACGATTGGAGACGTCGCGAGCGCAGACCGCAAGCTTCTACTCAACGCCCTCGGCAAGGCCGGTCTCCACTTTCATGCGCTGTCCCACGCGGAAGACCCTCGGGCCGTCACGGGTCACAGAGAAGGCAAGAGCATCGGCTCGGAACACACGCTCAACTCCGACATTTCCGACACGGCCGAGATCAAGCGTCACCTGCTCCGATCCGCCGAGACAATCGGCAGGAGGCTGCGCAAGAAGGGCTGCCTTGCCTTCGGAGTCAGCGTGAAGCTCAAGACAGCGCACTTTAAAAGTTTGACGCGCCAGCGCCGCCTTACCGAAGCGACCGATCTCACTGAGACGATCTACGCCGTCGGCGTTGAACTGCTCAAGACATTCGACCACCCCGGCCCCTTCCGCCTCGTCGGCATGGCCGCGTACGACCTCGTTAGCCCCGACGACAAGACGCAGCTCGACCTTTTCAGCGGCTCGGCGCGCCGGCGCCAACTCGAGGCTGCCATCGATGACCTTGCCGAGCGATACGGTGCGAACATCGTGCATCGCGGCAGTGACCTCAGCACGCCGTCACGCGCCCGCTTGGCTGCTACACTCGATTTCTTGGATGACGAACACGGTGATTAATCACCGGAAGCTCGGGTCCGGCCGCTCGCAACTGTTTCGCGAACTGTGATGCCCGAAAGTAGGCTGTTCAAACCGTGCGCCCTTTATGGCCAGGGCGCGTCCTAGCGCTCGCCGGAGAACGCGATGTTGCGTGCATTCATCAAAGGTAGCTCCGCGACGTCAACTCTGTTGGATTGTACCGGCAGCCGTCGCAGTAGTCGCCCATCCGGTTGATGTAGTTGCCTGACGCGGCATAGGGCTTGGTGCCGACGATACCGCCGTCGCCGTACTGGCTCATACCGAGCACGTTGGGTAACGAAACCCAGTCGATGGCGTCGGCATACATCGACATGTGCCAGCGATGTACGTCGTAGGGCCTGACGCCCAAGAGCATCGCAAACAGGCCGAGGATCATGAGCCTCTGTATGTGGTGCGCATAGGCATGGTCGATCAGTTGACCTACCGATTGCCTGATGCAGTTCATCTCGGTTTCGGCCGTCCACATGAAAGCCGGCATGGGAAGGTCTGCATCGAGAGCATTCAGTTCCGCGTATCGGGGCATCTTCAGCCAGTAGATGCCCCGGATGAACTCACGCCAGCCTAGGATTTGGCGCACGAACCCCTCCACGGAATTGAGCGGCGCTGCACCCTCCTCATAGGCGTCGACCGCGGCGTCGATTGCGTCACGCGGATCCAGAAGATGCAGGTTGAGCACGCAAGACAGGCGCGAGTGATAGAGATAGGGATGACCTGTGACCATCGCGTCCTGGTATGTGCCGAAGTTGGCCAATCGGTGCTTGATGAAATCCCGTAGAGCGGCATAGGCCTGAGCGCGGGTTACCGGGTAATCGAAGGACTCAAGCTTGCCGGGGTTATCGGGAAAGCGGCGCGCGACCATATCGATCGCAGCGCCAGTGACGTCGTCTTGGCTGAACGACCGCGGTGCTTTGATGCGCCCCGGACCGTCCGGACCGAAGGATTCGCGATTGTCGTTGTCGTAGTTCCATTGGCCACCGGTGGGGCCATTTTCGGTAATCAAGATGCTGCAGCTTCGCCGCATCTTTCGGTAAAAGCCTTCGAGCAGCAAAGACTTCCGCTCTGCGGCGTAGGTTCGGAACTCCTCGACGTCGCATAGAAAATGACGGTCAGGGCGAACCTCTAGCTTGCAATCCAAGGATTTGGCCGCCTCGCGGATTTCTTGCTCGACTCGGTAGTCGCCCGGCTTTGTTATGATCAGTTTGTCCGGTCGAGTTTTGTGAACCCAACGCCGCAGCTCTTCAGCGAAGCTGCCACGATTGTTCGTATCCTCTAGCTCCGTGTAGTGAACGCGACGACCTTTGGTCTCAAGCTCTTGCCCAAAATGGCGCATCGCAGAAAAGAAAAGCGCAAGACGCATTTTGTGTTGCGGGACATACGTCGCCTCCTCCGCGACTTCCATCATGAGCACCGCATCAGACTGCTGATCGAACCCGTCGAAAGCAGACGAGTCACCGCTCAGCTGGTCGCCAAGCACCACTACCAGATGCCGCGCCTTCCTTTCATAGCTATTCGCCATTACGCAAATCCGCTTCAGGTTGGCTGTGTAGAGGGACCACGGACAAGCGACAATGGCGGTCGGCCGCTGCGCAGACTCTAGTCGTAAGTCAGCTCACGCGCTTTGCCGCGGAAGATGACATAGGAAAGTGCCGTATAGCAGGCGATTGCGGGCATCACCACGAGCGTGCCCATCAGAATAATGGCCAAGCTCTCGGGGGCGCTCGCCGCTTCGTAAAGTGTGAGTTGGTCAGGCACCACAAACGGATAAAAGGAATATGCGAGCCCCGCGAACGCAAGCGCGAACAGCCCGCAGGCGCCAACGAAGGGCACATGGCGATAACGATCTGCCTCATCCGGCAAGTGTTGCAAGGCCCACCACAAGAGGGCCGTGATCCCTGCAGCCATGATCGGCAGCGGCGCGAGCGCCAGAATAAGTGGGAAGGAGAACCACTTTTCGAAAATTCGCGGCGAGGCGATCGGGCTGGCAAGCGAAATCGCAACGAAGCCAATGAGCACGCCCAAGAGTGTGATGTTGGCCCAACGCACGGCTTTGCGCTGCAGGTCCCTATCCGTCTTTATTATGAGCCAGCATGCGCCGATGAAGGCGTAGCCGGTGGTCGTGCAGACGGCGGTCAAGAGCCCAAAAGCCACTGTGGCCGGCGTCCAACTCAGACCCATGATGTACACGCCGAGCATGAAACCTTGCGAGAGCGAGGTCATGAGCGAGCCCACGAAGAAGGCATTATTCCACAGCGCCTTGTTGGGCGCGGGAGCCTTGGCGCGAAATTCGAACGCGACGCCGCGCAGGATGAGCCCTACCAGCATGATCGCCACCGGCAAGTAGAGGGCCGTCAGAATTGTACCGTGTGCGGCTGGAAATGCCACGAGTAGCAGGCCAACCGCCAGGACCAGCCAAGTTTCGTTGGCGTCCCAGAACGGACCGATCGACGCGATCATCCGGTTTTTGTCCGCGTCGGTCGCCAATGGCGTCAGCACGCCGACACCCAGATCGAACCCGTCCAGCATGACGTAAATGAGGATCGAAAGACCCATTAGTCCTGCAAAGACGAGCGGCAACCAGACGTCAGGCTCTGTCGGAAATCCCATTGAGTTACTCTCCAGGCACCAACTGCACCTCTGCAGCGCCAGACGATGGTGTCAGCGCCTGTATCTCCTCCCCACGAGCGGCCTTCCTTGCGAGGTAGAAAAGGAGTGAGACGTACGCAAAGGTCAGCGCCACGTAGGTGGTGAGATAGACGAGCAAAGTAGACAGGACCATCGGCGCTGGCACATCGGCGACCGCAGCAGCCGTCGTCAATACGCCATCCACTAACCAAGGCTGGCGTCCGATCTCGGTCGTATACCAACCGGCCAGTGTTGCGACCCAACCAGAGAACGTCATCGCGACCAAGCCAACGAGCAGCGGACGAGTAACGGTATCCGTGCCATGACGCCAGAAGCGCCATGCGGCGAACCATGAGATAAGCAGCATCAGCACGCCGACGCCGACCATTATTCGAAACGACCAAAACACCGGGGCGACAGGCGGGTGCATTACTGCGCCGTCGCCATCCGAGCGATGCGTCAGGATGAGGCTGGCCCCGCTGGGGATGCCAACTTCAAATTCGTTCTCACGCGTCTGTTCATTAGGCAGCGCAAACAAGAGTAGCGGGACGTTGCTCCTGGTCTCCCAGTTTCCCTCCATTGCCGCAACTTTCTGCGGCTGATGCTCCAGCGTGTTGAGCCCATGAAGGTCGCCGACGAAGATCTGTACCGGAATGAGTATGGCCGCCAGAGTGACCGCGGTCTTAAGAGTAAGACGAGTGGCACCGGACCTATCGCCAACAAGAAGACGAAACGCCGACAGACCGGCCATCAAGAACGAAATTGTGAGGCCGCTTGCCAAAAGCACATGCGTCAACCGATACGGCATTGATGGATTGAAGATTATCGCGGTCCAATCGATGGCATGCGCAACGCCTTCGCGCATTTCAAAGCCGGCTGGGGTATGCATCCAAGAATTCAGGACCAGGATCCAAAACGCACTGAGCGTCGTTCCAACCGCCACCAAAACGGTCGCCAACGTATGAAGCCAGCCCGGCACTCGAGAAAAGCCGAAAAGCATGATCCCCAGAAACACCGCCTCAAGGAAGAAGGCCGTCAGAATTTCGTAGGCCAGTAGCGGACCAGCGATATTGCCCACTGTTTCCATGAAGCCCGGCCAGTTCGTGCCGAACTGAAAGCTCATCGTGATTCCGGAAACGACACCGAGCGCGAATGTCAGCGCAAAGACTTTCACCCAGAAGCGGTAGGCTTCCATCCAACGTTCATCTTGCGTGACGTTGTACCGAAGCTTGAAGAACAGGAGCAGCCAACCGAGCGCGATTGTGATGGTCGGAAATAGGATGTGGAAAGAGATGTTCGCACCGAATTGGATACGCGACAGAAGAAGCGTCTCCATTAACAAGCCTCTTTGGACTGGCGCGTCAGAGGTACGATCTGCGAAGCGTTATCGACAAATTTCTGTAGTTTTGAGCCGATAGCTAACAGCTGCACCAGTCGTTCGGTCTTGAGCCGTTGCATGTCATCGTACCAGCCCGTCAGCAGCTCGATTAGTTCTCTCAGTTCACGCATTTTGGCATGCGCGTGCACATCAGCTTCGTCGTTTGGGACCTGCAGCTGCAGTTCGCGCAGCTTCGTCAGCGTCGGATCGATTTCGCGCTTTTTGCGTTCCGCAACGAGCGTACGAACGATCTGCCAGAGATCGTCAGGCGTCGTGAAGTAGTCGCGCCTGTCGTCTGGCATGTGCCTCAGACGGACGAGGTCCCACGATTGGAGCTCTTTGAGGCCCATCGAGACGTTAGATCGGGAGAAGCTCAGTTTTTCTGAGATTTCTTCAGCGTTTAAGGGCCGTTCAGACATAAACAGCAGGGCGTATATCTGACCGACTGTACGGTTGATACCCCAGCGAGACCCCATCTCGCCGAAGTGCAAGACAAACTCTTGTTGGAGGGTTGAGAGGTGCAAAGATCGTCGATCCTGTAATTTCAGAAATTGCTGAAAGACAGTATCGCCAAACGAACCGGATCGAGATCGGAAAACTCCATCAGTTAGATCGATTTTCCCTATGTTCTGTCGTGAACGGCCGACATCTCAATCACGCGGTGATCTGCAGAACTCTTGGAATCGTAGATTTTGTAACGAAACATGAGCGCCGCGCGGATCGCCAAGGTCGTAGCCCACAGCACAAACGCGCGCGCTAGCAAACGTGTACAGCTTGCCCACGACCAATGGGCTCAAACCTGATTGTGATCAGCGGCTCTATCGAGGGCGGAAGCCCAGCCGGAGGAAGCTCCATGGCTCACATACTCGTCATCGGTGCGCGCGGTGGCATCGGCAGGGAGGTTACAGGCGCGGCTCTAAACGCCGGTCACCGCGTGCGCGCCTTCTCCCGCTCGGCTGACAAGGGCATGTCGGAGACGGATAAATTAGAGCCCTGGCCCGGCGACGCGACCAAGGAAAGTGATGTCGATGCTGCGTTGCAGGGCATTGATGTGGTAGTACAAACGCTGGGAGTCGCCGCGACCGAACTCTTCAAGCCTGTTTCTCTGTTTTCCAAATCCACCCGCATTCTTGTTGACGCCATGCAGCGCCACAATGTGAAACGCCTGATTGCGGTGACCGGCTACGGTGCCGGCGACAGCCGCGATACAATTTGCTTGCTACAGGCGCTTCCGTTCCGCGCGTTGCTGGGCAGAGCTTATGACGACAAGGACGTAGAGGAGCACTTGATCAAGAAGAGCGATCTTGATTGGACGATTGTGCGGCCTGGCATTCTGACGAACGCGCCGCACACCGGCCGCTATCGCGTGCTGTACGAACCGTCGCAATGGCGAAACGGCGTTGTCGGCCGCGCGGATGTCGCCAACTTCATCGTCCGCGCCATCGACGACCGGGAGATGGTCGGCAAAGAACCAGTCCTGATCTGGTGAGCGGCAATTCAGTGCGGCTGGAAAGGCGCGCCATCGATGACTGACTTAGCCTCGCCTCCCCTTCAGTCTTTCTCTGCAAACGGTGTTGCCGTCGTATTGGGTGCAGGCGGTGGGATAGGAAGCGCGCTGTCAGATGCCATCGCGCGTAGCGGCCGGTTTGCCGAACTACTCAACCTGAGTCGCAAGAGCGACCCGGCGATCGATCTTCTCAGCGAGGACAGTCTCGCCTTTGCCGCTGGGCACGCAGCCCGGCTCGGCGATATACGTCTCGTGATCGATGCGACCGGCATCCTGCACGATGACCATCAAAGACCCGAGAAGAGCTGGCGCGATATTTCCCCAAGCACGATGGCACGCGCCTTCGCAGTGAATGCCATAGGGCCGGCACTCATCATGAAGCATTTTCTTCCGCTTTTGCCGCCGTTCGGCAAAGCCGTGTTTGCGACATTGTCTGCGCGGGTCGGAAGCATCGGCGATAATCGTCTTGGCGGCTGGTACAGCTATCGCGCCTCCAAGTGCGCCCTCAACCAGCTCGTGCACTCAGCCGCAATCGAGCTCAAGCGGTGCCGGCCAGAGGCGATCTGTGTCTCGCTGCATCCCGGTACGGTCGACACGGCTTTGTCACGGCCGTTTTCGCGGCGCGGGCTTAAGGTTCAGCATCCCGATACGGCAGCGCTGCATCTTATTTCAGTTATCGATCGCCTGGGACCTGAGGATACGGGCGGCTTCTTCGATTGGCGTGGCGCGGCCGTGCCTTGGTAGCGGAATGCGCAAGCCCGGACTGTTGACCAGTGCGTTGCGAAATTTCACGTCGCAAAAAGCCCCGACGTATTAGAAGTATACGCCGGGGCAGAGGGTCCATCGCGGTAGGAGAGTCGGAGGCTGGTGAACGGACCAGTTCGTGCGATGGCTGAGGAGAAACGTTGAGCGCTTTCCGTTGGATCACAGCCCTACGGATTTGTAATGCGGGTGTGCTGTGCAGCTCGGCTAAAAAGGTATGAGGCTGCTGTGTTGTTGACGCTCTGGCCAACAGGACCGTTTCACGCAAGATATCGGAATGCAGAAGTCAACTAGTTCGGTAGGCATTGTCGCGTTTGCCCTGATCGCATTGTCCGCGTGTCAGGCAGCTTCTGAAATGCGCCAGCTTTTCAGAAGCCTGCAATTGGCCCAAGAAGCGCTTGACCAATACCTTTGGAAAAATCGGCCGGTCTTACTGTTTGCGCCATCCGAACGGGACGAGGCCTACGGGCTACAGATGGAGACGCTCGCCGCGGACAAGAGTGGACTTGCCGAAAGGCACATCGTGGTTCTGAGTGACGTAAGTGCCCCTGGAGGGAGCCAGCTTCGCGAAGCACTCGAGATTGATGGCTTCGAGATTGTTCTCATAGGTAAAGACGGTGGCGTAAAGCTTCGCTCGAAGACGCCGTTAGACGTAGAGAAATTGTACGCCGTGATCGATTCGATGCCCATGCGGCGTCGCGAGATGCGCGATATGTAGGCCACCAACGTGACAGATCTGGCACCAGAGAACGTTCAATCTTACCCTCGGCCGCCAGCGCTCGTACCGGTGGAACATCGCGTTCGCGTGCGGCTCGGAGGCGAAGTCATTGCCGACTCCACCCGAGCGATGCGTGTTCTGGAGACCCATCACGCACCGACCTACTATTTTCCGCCGGAAGATGTTTTCGCTACGTTGATTCCGGCGTCGGGGGCCAGCTTTTGTGAGTGGAAAGGAACTGCACAGTATTTCGACGTGATCGCAGGCTCGACGACCGCTGCAAGGGCTGCGTGGAGTTATAAGAATCCAACAGAGCGGTTCGCGCCGATCGCCGGATATTTGGCCTTCTACCCGGGTTTGATGGAAGAATGCCGTGTTGGAGGGTATCGCGCAGTCCCTCAGCCCGGCGGTTTCTATGGAGGCTGGGTGACGCCCAACCTTCAAGGCATACCCAAAGGCGCGCGTGGCACCGAGCATTGGTAGAACTCAGCAAACTGAAGTCATGAGCACTTTACGACCTGAAGAGCGACACCAGGAGATCCCTGCGCCGGCCATCATTCTTGGAGTGGCCGGTCTGATACCATTTCTTTTCCTTACAGGTGTCTCGTTGACCGGTAGCGTCATGCCGTCTGTGCTCGCCCGTGAAATCCTTTTGGCATACAGCATCGCGATCCTGTCATTCATGGGAGCCGTACACTGGGGCCTCGCGATGCATGCCACGCGTGGCGGCCAACCGTGGCGAAGATACGGTGTGAGCGTGATGCCGGCACTGGCTGCAACGGCGACAGTCTTTTTCGACGGTGGTCTTCAGTTTGTATGGCTTGCGGCCTGCTTCTTCGGTCTCTTGCTTTACGACCTCTTTGCCGTGAGGCGGGGTGAGGCGCCGCGATGGTATCAGAGACTTCGTTGGCCTCTGACGCTTAGCGTCTGCGCCTGCCTCAGCGCCGCTGCCTTTGGTGCCGCGTAGAAGCGTTCCCCTCATATTGCAGGGATGTCGATTTCCGTGGGGGGTTGCCGCCACCCAAAGTCCGTCGAAGCCAACCGCAAAGCTCGGAGTGATCCATTCCAACGAACGTTGCGTTATCGAACTGGTCGCCGATTGATGGACCGGTTTTGGTTGCGGGACCAGGGAGCACGCCTTTGAAAACTCGGATAGGAGAGATGCTCGCGCCAGCCCTTGCGTTGGCCGTCGCGGTCAGTGCCTCAACAACCTTCGCGCGGAGCGAGATGGAGCAGGGCTGGGCGGCTTACGCGCGTGGTGACTACGCGCAGGCCGCTCAGATTATTCGGCCCTTTGCCGAGCAAGGAGACCCTGAAGCCCAGTTCAAACTTGGCCGCATGTATCACCATGGACAGGGCGTTCCCAAAGACAATGTCCAAGCTGTCAAATGGTACACGCTTTCGGCCGAAGCCGGACTGCCGTTCGCGCAGAACAACCTTGGCGTCATGTACAAGAACGGTTGGGGCGTGCAGCAGGATTACGTTAAGGCCTATATGTGGTTCGACCTCGCCGCCAGATACTATTTCGACTTCGAGGAGATGAACCTAGAACGCGCGCGTCAGAACAAGCAGGATATCTTGGCCAACATGACGCCGGCGCAGATTGCGCAAGCCCGAGCCCTCGCTGAGAACTGGGCACCGAAGCAATCCGCACTCGGCGCATCCACAAAGCTGATTGGGCACTGAGCCTATGCCCCTGCAGCGTGTTTCACCCAGTACACGGATAACCGGCATGTTGAAGAAACTCTGTCTTTTCCTTGTGGCCCTCATGGGGATGTCCGGCATTGGTCATGCTGCAACCGGGTTCGAGTTTACGTTCATGGGAGCCGACGGAAAGCCACTGACGCTCGAGCAGTACCGAGGCAAGGCGATCGTTGTCGTCAACACGGCGACCGCCTGCGGCTTCGCCCATCAATTCAAGCACCTTGAAAAGGTGTGGCAGGATCGCAAGGATGATGGCCTTGTCATCGTTGGCGTCTCGTCGAATGACTTCGGCGGCCAAGAGCCGCGTGAGGGCGAAGCACTCCTCAACCATTGTCAGCGAAATTACGGGGTGTCCTTCCCGCTCACGGAGCGGACATCCGTCATTGGGGCCAAAGCTCATCCATTCTACCAATGGGCCGCGACGCAGTCCGGCACGCAGCCGAAATGGAACTTTCACAAATACATCGTGGGACGAGACGGCAGGCTCGTCGCTTCCTTTCCGAGTTCGGTAGACCCCCGCTCGCCACCCTGCTGAGCTCTTGCACCTGACGTGCGTATGCGTGAATCTGAGTCTCCGCATATCGGCTCTGAATGGACATCACCTCCTGCACGTCCTTTGCTCCGGCAAGCTCTCTGGCCAATGCGAATGAGGCTTCAGCGTTTTCCTTCGCGAAGTCCATCGCCCGTTCTTGAAACTCTTTGAAACCCGCAACCAGTGTTTGCGAGGGTATGCCCGGCCACGCGCTCAACGCCTGGGTCGCCAAGTGCATGAGCTGACCATACGACGTCTGCGCCTTTACACACTGCTCTGTTAGATTCCGAAGCTCCGTGGGGAGATCGAAGAGAGACTTATCAACCATGGCATCTTCTCCAGTGTATGCTTCCAACCCAGGCGTTGATTATAACCGCAATACCGGTTTGCAGCAGGCAATCCCGTCAATTCCTGGTGGCAAATTTAGAACCTGTAGTAGAACCAATAGCCAACGGTCTTCGATCTGATTAGCGGCGGAATGCTCCGAAGCGCGCGCCCGCGCCCCCTTCTTCCGTCATCTTCTCGGGAGAGGACGGACGACAAACGTGCCTGACGGCATCCCCCGGTCCATTTCTCAGCGCGCTTATGAGCACGAAAATCATCCCAACCGCGTCGCAAGCCTCCCACCCTCAACGTGTCTTGGTGTTGGGTGCTACGGGCACTATCGGACGGTCCACCGTCCAAGCGCTTGTTCGGCGCGGCCACGACGTTGTTTGTTTCGTGCGGCCTCGCGCCGGCGTTGGCGGCCAGCTAACCCCGGAAATCAGCGCCGGACTCCTCCAAGGCGCCGAGTTGCGCTTCGGCGATTTCACCGACCCGCAATCGCTCGTTCGCGAGGGCTTTCGCGGCGAGAGGTTCGATACCTTGGTCTCGTGCCTGGCCTCGCGAACTGGCGCTCCCAGGGATGCTTGGGCCATCGATTACCAAGCCCATGTGTATGCGCTCTCGGCTGCACGGCAAGGCGGCGTCAAGCACATGGTGCTCCTCTCAGCCATCTGTGTCCAAAAACCGCTTCTGGCCTTTCAGCAGGCCAAGCTGGCATTCGAGAAAGCGCTCATCGAATCGGGCCTCACATATTCCATCGTGCGGCCGACCGCTTTCTTCAAGTCGCTGTCGGGGCAGGTAGACCGGGTCAAAAACGGCAAGCCATTCATGGTTTTCGGGGATGGCACGATCACGGCCTGCAAACCGATCTCGGACAAGGATCTTGGCGACTATCTGGCCGGCTGCCTCGAGGATGAGAACCGCCAAAACTGCGTGCTGCCGATCGGCGGCCCGGGCGAGGCGATCACCCCGCGGCAGCAAGGCGAGTGTCTCTTCGAGCTGTTGGGGCGCAAACCTCAATTCAAGCAAGTGCCCGTCTTGATGCTCGACGCCATCGTAACAGGGCTGGGAATTCTCGGCCGCGTGTCGGGCAGGTTGGCAGAGAAAGCCGAACTGGCCCGCATTGGACGATACTATGCGACCGAATCGATGCTCGTGCTCGATCCGAAGACGGGGCTCTACGATGCCGCGGCGACTCCGTCGACCGGAACGGAGACCTTGTTCGACTATTACGCCCGCCTGATCGCCGGCGAGACCATGGTTGAACGCGGAGACCACGCGGTTTTTTGAGGTCCGAGCCGTGAGGCTGCCGGTTCGGTAAGATCCGCGTTGCGGATATCATAGAGCTCGCGGAACGACCTAGCGCAAGGGTGCCGGTCAATCGACGTCGTGAGTCTGCGGGTCTGGCTCATCCGTATCGATTGCGTCCGAGCCGTCTTTAGGGGTGGGAGCGTCCTCGAGATCGGGTAGACCGGCGCGCAGGTACGCGACGATCATGAATATCTCTTCCCGCGTGAGTTGGTCCTTGAACGCCGGCATGGCGGTACCGAACGGCTTTCCGCCTTCTGCGATGCTCCATAGGAGGTACTGATCCACGGCGAAAGGTTGGCCAACCAAATAGGCCAGCATGGCCGGCGAGGGGCGCAGCGCCTGGGAGAGATTTCCATTTCCGAGTCCCAGCCTGCCGTGACACTGCCGGCAATAGGTCGCGTAGAGTTTTCCGCCTTCTGCGATGCCACGCACCGTATAGCCCACTTTATTTTCGGCTTTGGTGTATTCTTTCGGGACCTTGCCACTTGAAAACGTAGAGAACCGCAGCATTCTTTGCCGCTGGTCGGTATCCAGATCTTGCAGACCCGCGTCGAAACCGAGCGGCCGGGTATCGGGCCGGGCCTGCGGTGCGGCGTCAGCTTCGGAAGAGGCACTATCTGATTCTGGCGAACCATCCTCCGCGTATGAAGCGGCCGAAAGCGCTCCGACAAGGCCCGAAAGGATAAAAGCGGCAATAGTGCGCAGCATGGGTGTTGTCCTTTCGCCAATGGGTTTGCTGCACGACGACATAGCAACCCTGGCCACACGAAACCTTATCGCTGATCAACACCCGCTTCTTGCTCAAGCAATAGCCGTCGCTTGAACGAACGGGATCTGTATGTACTACAGTTCTGGTTAATGGGCGTGTGCCGGTGCTTTCCCTACTGCCAACGACCTATTATGCTTATTGCTGTTCGCAGGATGGTTCTAGAAGGAGCAGCTTAATTGCGCGACGTGCAACTCGTATATGCCTCCCAACCCTTTGGCTACGACGACCTGTCCTTGACGGGGATTCTGTTTCGGGCGCGTAAGAACAACGAAGAGAATGGAATCACAGGCGCCCTCATCTGTCGCGAAGATCTCTTTATTCAGATGCTCGAAGGTCCGCGTGACAAAGTAACCGAAACGTTCGCGCGGATTGAGCGCGACGAACGTCATGTAAATGTCACCGAACTCTTCTGTCGGGAAATTAATCAGCGCCTCTTTCCCGAGTGGTCGATGCGTCACGATCCTGTTCAAAGCTGGATGTGGACACCGGATGAGGTTGCCAGATGTGGACACCGGATGAGGTTGCCAGAGGCGCTGTCCAGGACGCCGGAGAGAGCGAAGTTGCTGGGATCTTCGAGAGACTTGCGAAGCAACCTCCCCAGGGCCTGTGATCAAAGATAGATCGTCACCGATCGCCGATGCACAACTACATAACTGTTCCAGTTTATGAGCAGCCGTCGTGCCGTGGCTAGGCCACGTCCGGGTTATACTCCTAAGCAGACCTTCTCGGCTTCGGCATTGACGTCTGCTAAGTGCCATGTGTGGACGGCTCCCTGTTGGCAAGAGCTTTTTGGAGGTGATGCACGGCTGGTCGGTGCTGCCATGTGTCCGGCCTTTTGATGCGGCGCTTACCCATGGCCGCTGGCCATAATGCTCTCCGCGAGATCGGGTCCCGGTCAAAAGCCCGCAGTCAAAAGCTGCCCTGGCACAAGTGGGGTGTCCCGATCTCCGGATCGACCGGCTTGGGTGCATTATCCTCGTCCTGCCCTTTCCAACCTCCGCCAGATCTGCTGACAGCGCGCGGCGGCGACCTGTGAGGCTCTGCAACCGCCCGCGTGTGCATACGCCGCATCGCGCGCAAGTTCGCGCGCTGCCATCGGCAAAACGGGTCGCTACTGGCGTCGGCGGCGTTAAGCAGCTCTCCAACCTCGTCAGCCGTCAGCGCTCGATGCGAGATGCCTGCCAGTGCCGCAAGCGCTTCTCCGCGTTCAGCGCCGCCGCCCGGAGGCATCATCACCGCCTCGTCCCAGTTCAGCATCGCCAGGGCGTGCTCAATCTGATGAAGCTCTGCAAAATGCATCTCAAGCTTCGCGTAAGAACTCGTACGATCGGACACGGTTAGAATTCTCGATATTCGCTTTGGCATCAAACGAATATCAGCTTACCGCGAGCCTTCCGTTGGCGCATCCGGTAGATCGTCTCGGGACAAAGTGCCACCAAGAGAAGGCCGAAAGGCCGTTCTCGAGGGACATCCCGTGTAGCCGTGAACGGCACAGTGCCCGGCCGCTTTCGGCGTTGGACACCGTCCTCTATCGACTAGAGCGGTGGGTTTGACTTGGAACGTCTGCTCTGTGCCAGCAGCGGACATTCGCCGATGGGAGCGAAGTACTAAAATCGCTCACTTCATAGTTCCGGTTTTCGGAGTCACAGTTGGACCGGCCGTCAGTTGTCGCCAAACTCGCTCCAGCGATATTTGATCTGTCTGTCCATCACTCTGCCATCGACCCCAACGATGCCCAATCCGAGCCCGAAATACATACTCACGGCCACAGGTCGACCCCCGTTTTGGCCGACACCATCTTTTGGTCAATTTGGACGTCGTTGTCGGCCCCACCGGGGATTGGAATGTGACCGCCTCGAAAGCGACGAAACAAAGCAGAAGAACTGACCTTCTGGATCAGCGCACGAAGGTCGGAGTCGATTTGGGGTCGCTCTCCACGCGCACCGGATTTCCAACGCCAATAACTGCGAAAACCCGCCCGATGCGCCTTCGCTTCCACCCTCATCACATTAGAGCGAGCCGAGGCGCTGCGGCTTGGTGCCTAGTCCAGTGTGCGGCGGAAGCGCAACAGTGCAAGCCCCATCGCCGCGACTAGAAAGACCACCAGCGCCATCACGTCGAGCTTCATGTCCGCGAGACCGTTTCCCTTCAGCATGATGCCGCGCGCGATGCGCATGAAATGGGTCAGCGGCAGGATCTCCCCAATCACTTGTGCCCATTGGGGCATGCCGCGGAACGGAAACATGAAGCCCGAAAGCAGGATGTTCGGGAGGAAGAAGAAGAAAGTCATCTGCACCGCCTGAAGCTGATTTTTTGCGATGGTCGAGAACGTGTAGCCCACGGCGAGGTTGGCGGCGGCGAACAGCGTGCTGAGCAGAATGAGCAAGCCGATACTGCCCCGTATCGGCACGTCGAACAGATATGAGGCGGCGCCGATGATGATCGTCATCTGCACGAAGCCTACGAGAACGAAGGGCGCGATCTTTCCGATCATGATCTCGATCGGACGGATCGGCATCGCCAGCAGGCTCTCCATGGTGCCGCGCTCGATCTCGCGCGTCACCGCAAGCGCTGTGAACATCATCATGGTCATGGTGAGCACGACCCCGAGCAGACCGGGCACGATATTGTATTGCGTCAAGCCTTCCGGGTTGTAGCGGCGCTGCAGCGTCAACGTGATGGGCGGGGCGCGCGCTTCGACCGCGGCATCTGGCCCGCGCAGTTCGCGCCGGAGCGCCGTGTCGATCAGTCCCTGTGCGGCGGCGATGGCCGTGCCGGTGGCGACCGGGTCGGTGGCGTCGGCGATGACCAGCAACGACGGCCGGTCCCCGCGCCGCACGTCGCGCTCGAAGCTCGCCGGAATCTCCACGGCGAATTGGACAGTGCCCGACCGAAGCAACGCGTCGAGCTCGGCTGAATCCCGCACCTGCCGCTTGAAATCGAAATAATCGCTGTTCTTCATGGCCGCGAGCACGGCGCGCGTCAGCGGACCGTCGTCGCGCGTCAGCACCGCTGTCGGCAGATGTTTGGGGTCGGTGTTGATGGCGTAGCCGAAGAGCGTCAGCTGCAGGATCGGAATGAACAGCATGGTGGCGAAGGTCATGCGGTCCCGACGCATCTGGACGAATTCCTTCACCACCATGGCCCAGACCCGCTTGAGGAATCCGGGGTCCCGGCTGACCGGGCGCGTCGGATGCTGTGCCGCCTCGCTCATCGGAAATTGTCCCGCGACTGGTCCATTAGCTGGATGAACACGTCCTCGAGGCTCGGTTCGCCCCGCCTCCAACGATGCGCGCCATCTTCCTTCTTAGCGTCGGCGATGGCGGCATTGAGTTTCTCGTGGTCGCGTCCCGATACGTGCAGCTCGTTGCCGAAAGGCGCGACCATGTCGACTCCATCGCGATGCTCGAGCTGCACCGCGAGATCGTGCAAATTCGGACCCGCAACGATCCAGGTGCTGAGCCCCGACTGCATGATGAGGTCGTGTGCGGTCCCTCGCGCCAGCAAATCCCCAAATGCGATATAGGCGAGTTCGTGACAGCGTTCGGCTTCGTCCATGTAATGGGTCGACACCAGCACCGTGATGCCTTCAGACGCCAGGGTGTGAATTTCGTCCCAGAATTCGCGCCGAGCCTTCGGGTCGACGCCTGCCGTCGGCTCGTCAAGCAGCAGGAGTTGTGGATTGGGAAGGATGCAGGCACCGAGCGCGAGGCGCTGCTTCCACCCGCCCGACA
>JARRPE010000075.1:0-9129 GCA_037383205.1 Methyloceanibacter sp. | reverse complement strand
CAAAATAAAATCGGACGGAACCGAAGTTCCGCCCGGCTTTAGTCACCGCTCGCAGAAGCAAGGGCTTCCGTCAAAGACGCTTAGTAAAGAACGTTGCTCGCCTGCCGGGTGAGAACCTCACCCTTGTTCAAGACGGTCATCGCCTTGGCGTCGGGTGCGCAGGTGAACACCACCCGCTCGTTGTTCACACCGTCGAGGTTGAAGAGCTCGCCGGGGTGCAGCGCAACGCGCACACGCTTGGCATCGACGCTCCCGTCCTTTGCCGACGTCGACATCACCGCGCTCACCAAACACGTGCCGTGATCAGGCTCGTAGAACGCAAGCAGTCGGGACTTGCCGACATCGGCAAGAATCGGCTGATGCGGTCCTACAGGACCGAGACTCGTTGCGCGCGATTCCGCGCCAACAGCGAAGCCGGTCATCGCCATGAGCGACAGCGCAGCCGCTGCCATCATGGGAAGGATCTTCTTGGACATCTGTAGGCCTCCAATCTCCACTTCGGACACGAAGCGATTCCGTATCCTGCTGCGATCATAGATAATATTGCAGCGCGTCATGTCTTTGGTGCAGCGCAATAACATACTGCCGCGTGGCCGGCTGCCGCAGGATTTTCCCGATGACTCGATCAGCATTTCAGAATGAGAAACCTGCTGATTTAACAGGCATTTCCGGATGGCTCGATCAGAAAACCTGATCAGGACTCGCGGCACGTTCCGACATCGTGCAGGGACGACGCAAACGTAAACGGAATGCGGTTACGACGTAACCAAGTTATGATCAGTTTACGGATTATAATCTTAGTCAGTCGAGCAACAGGCGACGCCGGTCAGCATTGCTGCGGTGATGCGCCGCAATGCAATCGCGGGCGTCCAACGCTTGCTCTTTTCGAAATCGATAGCTAGCCGAGCTTGGCCTTCACCGCGCCGCTGGCCTTGCCGAAATCCATCTGGCCCGCATAGCGGCCCTTGAGCACGCCCATCACCTTGCCCATGTCGCGCATGCCGCTCGCGCCCGTCTCGGCGATCGCATCGTCGATGGCCTTGGCCATGTCCGCGTCCGACAATTGTTTCGGAAGAAACTCGCGAATGATGTCCGCCTCGGCACCTTCCTGCTCGGCAAGCTCCGTGCGCCCGGCCTCGGCATAGATTTTCTGCGACTCTTCGCGTTGCTTGATCATCTTGGCGAAGAGTTCCAAGAGCTCGGCGTCGGTCGCCTGCTCAGCGCCGGCGGTCCGCGCCGCGATGTCGCGATCCTTGATGGCGGCGCTGACAAGGCGCAGCGTGGATACGCGCTGCATCTCACGGGCCTTAGTCGCCTCTTTGAGTGCGGCGGTGATGGTCTCGCGCATCGGTCTCGATGTTTGGCTGCTTTTGGAAGGAAGCATCCAACCTAATAGACCGCTGCCGGACACGCAAGCGAATTTGCACATCTAAGGCATTGTTTTAACAAGAAAAAAATTGAACTTCGGGATTGACCGCGTCACAAAGCTGACGTAAACAACGCATCTTAAGGACGCGCGCTCCTTAAAAACGTGGTTCACACGCCTGACTGACCAGAGCGCAACGCCCCACCGTCTGCAGCTTTCGTTTTGGCGACCACCAACACCGGCCGAACATAGACATTCGCGGATGACTGACGAGCACGACACAGGGCCCTCGCCCCTTGCGCGACCGCACGCGGCAGCGCCGAGCACACAACCCTGGGCGGAGGAAGCGCCGACGTCCCTGCTCGTTCTGGCGAACGGGACCGTGCTCGAGGGGCGCGGCGCGGGCGCGACCGGTAGCGCCGTGGGCGAAGTCTGCTTCAACACGGCCATGACCGGTTACCAGGAGATCCTCACAGACCCCTCCTATGCCGGGCAGATCATTACCTTCACCTTCCCCCATATCGGCAATGTGGGCGCGAACACCGAGGACATCGAAACCTCGAATCTCGCCGCTTCATCGGGCGTGAAGGGCTGCGTCCTGCGCACCTCGATTACCGCGCCCTCTAATTGGCGCGCCACGCAGGACTTGGATTCTTGGCTCAAAGCCCGCGGCATCATCGCCATCACCGATATAGACACGCGGGCGCTGACGGCGTTGATCCGCGAGAACGGCATGCAGAACGCGGTCATCGCGCATTCCCCGGATGGCGTCTTCGACATCGACGCGCTGAAGCGCGAGGCCGCTGCCTGGTCCGGCATGGTCGGTCTCGATCTCGCAAAGGACGTCACCTGCGGGCAGAGCTACACCTGGGACGAGACCTCTTGGCGCTGGGGAGAGGGATACGGCCGGCAGGAGCACCCACGCTTCCATGTGGTCGCCATCGACTTCGGGCTGAAGCGCAACATCCTACGCGCGCTGGCAACGGCCGGCTGCAAGATCACGGTGGTCCCGGCCGACACGAGCGCCGAGGCGATCCTTGCGCGCGAGCCCGACGGTGTTTTCGTCTCGAACGGCCCAGGCGATCCGGCGGCGACCGGCGAGTATGCGGTTCCCGAGCTTGAGAAGATTATCGACAGCGGGGTCCCGACCTTCGGCATCTGCCTTGGCCATCAAATGTTGGGCCGGGCGCTTGGGGCCGAGACGGCCAAGATGCATCAGGGCCATCACGGGGCCAATCACCCGGTGAAGGATTTCGAGACCCACAAGGTCGAGATCACCTCGATGAACCACGGCTTCGCGGTGACGCGGGAAAGCCTGCCCGAAACGGTCGCCGAGACACACACATCCCTGTTCGACGGCTCGAACGCCGGGCTGAAGGTCAAGAATAAGCCCGTGTTCTCGGTGCAGTACCATCCGGAGGCTTCTCCCGGCCCCCAAGACAGTCATTACCTCTTCACGCGCTTCGTCGAGCTGATGGCGGCGCGGAAAGAGTCATAGCCCGAACCAACGATGCCCAAACGCGACGACATAAAGTCAATTCTGATCATCGGCGCCGGCCCGATCGTCATCGGCCAGGCCTGCGAATTCGATTATTCGGGCACGCAAGCCTGCAAGGCGCTGAAGGACGAGGGTTACCGGATCATCCTGGTCAATTCGAACCCGGCCACGATCATGACGGACCCCGATCTGGCCGACGCGACCTATATCGAGCCGATCACGCCGGAGTTCGTGGCACGGATCATCGAGCGCGAACGGCCCGACGCCCTGCTGCCCACGATGGGTGGCCAGACGGCGCTCAACACCGCTCTCAGCCTCGAGAGCGCCGGCGTCTTGAAGAAGTTCGGCGTGGAGATGATCGGCGCGAAGGCCGACGTCATCGACAAGGCGGAAGACCGGGAGCTGTTCCGCAAGGCCATGGACAAGATCGGGCTGGAATCGCCAAAGTCGCGCCTCGCCGATGCCGGCTCCCTAAAACGCGCCGACCGCGCGACCTATAAGGCGGAGGTTGCACGCATCGAGGCCGAGCACGCAGACCCGGATGCGCGCGCCGAAGCGATGCTCGCATTCGAAGCCGACTGGGCCCGGCATGAATCCGAACGCCGGCGGCGTTATGTCGAAAAGGGTTTGATCGAAGCTCTGGAGGCCATGCAGGAGATCGGACTGCCGGCCATCATCCGCCCATCGTTCACGCTGGGCGGCACCGGCGGCGGCGTTGCTTATAACCGCGAAGAGTTCCTCGAGATCGTCGAGCGCGGTCTGGACGCCTCCCCCACGTGCGAAGTGCTGATCGAAGAGTCCGTTCTGGGCTGGAAGGAGTATGAGATGGAGGTCGTCCGTGACAAGGACGACAACTGCATCATCATCTGCTCCATCGAGAACATCGATCCGATGGGCGTGCATACGGGCGACTCGATCACCGTGGCGCCGGCGCTGACGCTCACGGACAAAGAATACCAGATCATGCGCGACGCCTCGATCGCGGTGTTGCGGGAGATCGGCGTCGAGACCGGGGGGTCGAACGTTCAGTTCGCGGTGAATCCGGACGACGGCCGGCTGATCGTCATCGAGATGAACCCGCGCGTGTCGCGTTCCTCGGCGCTGGCGTCGAAAGCTACGGGCTTCCCGATCGCCAAGGTCGCCGCCAAGCTCGCCGTCGGCTACACGCTGGACGAACTGGAGAACGACATCACGGGCGGCGCGACCCCCGCCTCGTTCGAACCCACGATCGATTACGTGGTGACCAAGATTCCGCGCTTCGCCTTCGAGAAGTTTCAAGGTTCGGCGCCCACGCTTACCACCGCCATGAAGTCCGTCGGCGAGGCAATGGCCATCGGCCGGACGTTCCCTGAGTCCCTGCAGAAGGCGCTGCGGTCCTTGGAGACGGGTTTGACGGGTCTGGACGAGTACCACTTCGAGGGTCTCGGCCAAGGCGACGACAAGAACGTGATCCGCGAGGCCCTCGGCACACCCACGCCCGACCGGCTTCTTAAGGTGGCGCAGGCGCTGCGGCTCGGCGTGGATCACGAGCAGATCTACGACAGCTGCCGCATCGACCCGTGGTTCATCCGGCAGCTTCAAGACATCATCGACACGGAAACCCGCGTGCGCGAACACGGCTTGCCGACAACGGCCGGCGCCTTCCGCGCGCTCAAAGCCATGGGCTTCTCGGACGAGCGTTTGGCCGCGCTTTCCGGTACGACGGCGGCCGATGTCCGAAGCGCCCGGCATGCGCTTCAGGTGCGACCGGTTTACAAGCGCATCGATACGTGCGCCGCGGAGTTCGCCTCGCCCACGGCCTACATGTACTCGACCTACGAGACGGGTTTCGCGGGCGGCGACTCCTGCGAGGCGCGTCCGACGGCCAAGGACAAGATCATTATTCTCGGCGGCGGCCCGAACCGGATCGGCCAAGGTATCGAGTTCGATTATTGCTGCTGCCATGCGGCCTTCGCGCTGTCGGCGGCCGGGTTCGAGACCATCATGGTCAACTGCAATCCCGAGACCGTCTCGACGGACTACGACACGTCGGACCGGCTCTATTTCGAACCGCTCACCGAAGAAGACGTGATCGAGATCATACGCAAGGAGCAGACGAACGGCGCCGTGAAGGGCGTGATCGTCCAGTTCGGCGGGCAGACCCCGCTGAAGCTGGCGGCGGCCTTGGAAGACGCCCAAATCCCGATACTCGGCACGTCGCCCGACGCCATCGATCTCGCCGAGGACCGCGACCGCTTCAAGGCGCTGATCGAACAGCTCGGTCTGAAGCAGCCGAACAACGGGATCGCTCGCTCGGCAGATGAGGCGGTCGCCATCGCCAAGCAGATCGGCTTCCCCGTGGTCATCCGCCCATCCTATGTACTCGGCGGCCGGGCCATGGAAATCGTCCATGACGAACCGCAACTGGAGCGCTACATCGCCGAGGCCGTCGTGGTGTCCGGCAAGAGCCCGGTCCTGCTCGACTCCTATTTGCGCGATGCGATTGAAGTGGACGTGGACGCCCTGGCCGACGGGCGCGAAGTCTTCATCTGCGGCGTGATGGAGCACATCGAGGAAGCGGGCGTGCATTCGGGAGACAGCGCCTGCTCGCTCCCGCCCCATTCGTTGAAACCGGAGATCGTCGCGGAGCTTGAGCGGCAGGCCCAGGAGTTGGCCAAGGCGCTGAACGTGGTCGGGCTGATGAACATCCAGTTCGCCATTCAGCACGACGACATCTACATCCTGGAGGTCAACCCGCGGGCCTCGCGCACCGTCCCGTTCGTCGCCAAGGTCATCGGCAGGCCGATTGCCGGCATCGCATCAGAGGTCATGGCGGGCAAACCGCTCAGTGCAGTCAACCTCACCCCGGCGGTGCTCGACCATATTGCCGTGAAAGAGGCCGTCTTTCCCTTCGCCCGGTTCCCAGGTGTGGACCCGGTGCTGGGACCGGAAATGCGCTCGACCGGCGAGGTGATGGGGCTCGACCGGGACTACGCGGTCGCCTTCGCCAAGAGCCAGCTTGGTGGCGGTGCGAAGCTACCCCTGTCCGGGACCGTCTTCGTGTCAGTGAAGGATCTCGATAAAGACAAGCTGCTGGCGCCCGTGCGAACCATGATCGAGATGGGCTTCCGGATCGTGGCCACGCGGGGAACCCAACGCCATCTCGCCGCACACGGGATCCCTTGCGAGCGGGTCAACAAGGTCCTCGAAGGGCGCCCGCACATCGTCGATGCCATCACAAACGGCGATATCGACATCGTGTTCAATACGACCGAGGGCGCCAAGGCCCTGGCGGATTCGATGTCGATCCGCCGGTCGGCCTTGCTGAACCACATTCCTTACTATACAACGCTGGCCGGCGCGCTCGCCGCTACCGAGGCCATTCGGGCCTTAAGATTCGGGCCTTAAGAGCAGGCAGCCTGACCGTCGCCCCGCTACAAAGCTACGTTGGCTGAGGCTCCCCGGAGCCCACCGGCAAGCTTTAGAAAACGGTCTAAATCAACAGATTCTTGACTTCCGTGGGTCAATTCCTTGACAGTATTGTCAAGGGGCCCGCCCTTAAGGAGTTTGAACTGACATGGAAAAGGTGCCGATGACCGCAGAGGGATATACGTCCCTCGAGGCCGAGATTAAGACTCTCAAGACCGCCGAGCGGCCGCGGATCATCAAATTGATCGCTGAAGCCCGCTCGCACGGGGACCTATCCGAGAACGCCGAATACCACGCCGCCAAGGAGCTGCAGGGTATTACCGAGGCGCGCATCGCCGATCTCGAGGACAAGCTCAGCCGCGCGGACATTATCGACGTGTCCAAGCTCAAGGGCGACCAGGTCATGTTCGGCGCGACGGTGACGCTGAT
The DNA here is from genome assembly GCA_037383205.1 of Methyloceanibacter sp. Taxonomy (GTDB): domain Bacteria; phylum Pseudomonadota; class Alphaproteobacteria; order Rhizobiales; family Methyloligellaceae; genus Methyloceanibacter. Next base: position 2,428 of record JARRPE010000075.1, on the reverse strand, counting down.
CGACGAGGATACCGAGGACAAGGTCAAGTATCGCATCGTCGGCGAAATCGAGGGCAACGTGAAGGAAGGCAAGATCTCCATCACGTCACCGATTGCCCGCGCACTGCTCGGCAAGCGCAAGAACGACGTGGTCGAAGTTTCGACCCCCGGCGGCGGCAAGTCCTACGAGATCGTCAAGGTCGAGTTCAAGTAAGTGCCGGTGTTCGTCGAGCCGGGCGCTGAGATCAGGCGCGCTACAGGCCTATGAGGGTGCTCGCGCCGCCGTGTCGTGGTTTCTAAGCGTTCGCGAGTTTGGTTCGGAGCCCGGCGGCTGCGCCCTTCAATCCCGGATAGTCACTGACGATGACCTGGATCGGGATCGCCTGCACGTAAGGCGTCATGCGGCCCTTGCGCTCGAACTCCTCGCGAAAATCCGCCTGTTCCAGCCGGGCCAGCATCTTCGGTGCGATACCGCCCCCGAGATACACCCCTCCACGGGCGCCGAAGGCGAGCGCCATGTCGCCGGCAAACCGCGCCAGCCACTTCACGAAGTAATCCAGGGCCTGAACGGCCATGTCGTCCTCGCCCGCGATGGCAAGCTGCTCGACTTCCGCGGGCGTATGCTCCGAATCGCTGAAACCGTAAGAGGCGGCCACGGCCCGATAGATATCCGTAAGGCCTGGGCCCGACAGCGCACGCTCCACTGAGAGACGCTCCAGCCCTTTACGCATGCGCTCCAGGATCGCCAGTTCGCGCTCGTTCTCCGCGGGGAAGGTTTGATGGCCGCCCTCGCCCGAGACCGGCACCCAGCCGGCGGCCGACCAGATGAGGCTCGCGACGCCTAGCCCCGTTCCCGGACCGAGCACCACTTTGGGCGCCTTCTCCACGACTGTTCCCCCGCCCAGCGGATGAAGTTCGTCCGCCGTGAGCACGGGAAGCGCATAGGCCTGAGCCTCGAAATCATTGAACACGAACGCGCCGTCGAGCCCGGCTTCCTCGGCGAGCGTGCTTTGCTTGAACGTCCAAGCCGCATTGGTGAACTTGATGGTGTCTTCCAGCAGAGGCGCGGCGACGGCCAAGCCGGCATGCGCGACCTTCTGCGGCGCATCTTTGAGATAGGCGCGCATGGCATCCGCGAGCGTCTTGTGCTCGGCCGTGGGGAAGGTCCGGATGTCCTGAACCTCTAACGAGTCAAGATCGGCGATCGCGAAGCGCGCATTGGTGCCGCCAATATCCGCGACGAGCGCATACGCTGTAGTATCATTTGACATGGCGTCGGACCCTTGCCGTCGAACCCGTATCGTTCAAGCCCTCGCAATCAACCCAGCCAATGGCGGGAGGCAACCTGGTGAACGACGCCCTGGTGTTAGCCGATTTGGCGCCTTCTCGCGACAACTTCTCCCCCGCTTCTGGCTTTTCCCCAGCCCCGTGCCGCAGGGTTAGGAAGGATCACGCGAGCGTGACCGGGGCCTGTCTTTCTGTCTTTCTGAGGCCCCATAGCTTGCCTAGTCTGACGTAGTGCGAGTCGGGGACGACCTGAGATGGGCAGCACAAGCTGAGACAGGCCACCCAGCCTCGCAACGTTCGCAATGACTGCTCGGGAGACACCGATGAAATCCAAGCTTGCTCAGCTCGTTGCCGTTGGCGCGTTGCTTTTCACTCCCGCGGCGCTGCTCGCCCACGAAGAAGCGACGGGCGTCGTCAAGGAACGCATGGACCTGATGGAGACCCAAAAAGACGCCATGAAGGTGCTCGGCGCCATGGCGAAAGGGCAAGTGCCGTTCGACGCCGCAAAAGCAACCGCGGCGGCCAAGGAGATCGAATCGACCTCCGCCAACATTCTGCAGCTCTTCCCCGAAGGCTCTGGCGGTGAGCCCAGCGAGGCGAAGCCCGAGATCTGGACCCAGTGGGAAAAGTTCACGACGGACACGGAACGGCTGGCGACGGCCGCGGCGGCTCTGGAAGAGGCCGTGAGCAGTGAGTCCCCGGAATGGAAGGCCAAGTTCAAGGACGTGATCGACGCCTGCAAGACCTGTCACAAGACCTTCCGAGCGGAAAAGGATAAGTAGGCTAGTTTACTTGAGAGGTTGCTGTGGCGGCGCGCTGCCGCCACTATTGGAACGGGCTGCAGAACGAGCATCGGGACGGCCCGCTGGCACGGCATGATCGACAAGCTTGAATTCCTCATCACACTTTCGCGGGAGCGACACTTCGGCCACGCCGCTGAGAGCTGCGGCGTGAGCCAACCGACATTCTCGGCCGGAATCAAGCAGTTAGAGGACACGCTCGGGGTGCTTCTGGTGGAGCGCAGCTCGCGCTTCCGCGGGTTCACGCCGGAAGGCGAGCGCGGGCTAGATTGGGCTCGGCGGATCGTTTCCGACACGCGCTCCACCAGAAGCACCCCGAGCGTGTCCTCTAACTGCTTGATTCCGGCCGAGAATGTCGGTTG
>JARRPE010000074.1:0-9951 GCA_037383205.1 Methyloceanibacter sp. | reverse complement strand
AACGAGAACCTCCCCGAGACTCACGCGATTCTGAGGCGCATCCGTGCGGAGGTCGACGCGCAGTACCCAGACCGCATGCTTCTCGCCGAAGCCAATCAATGGCCCGAAGATACACGTCCCTATTTCGGCGATGGCGACGAGTGCCACATGGCATTTCATTTTCCACTCATGCCACGCATGTACATGGCGCTGGCTCAGGAGGACCGCCATCCGGTCACGGATATCTTGCGGCAGACGCCGGAAATTCCCGACAGCGCACAATGGGCGCTGTTTTTGCGGAATCACGACGAACTCACGCTGGAGATGGTGACGGACGATGAGCGCGATTATCTGTGGCGCACCTACGCCAATGACAGCCGGGCCCGGATCAATCTCGGCATCCGCCGCCGCCTGGCGCCGTTGCTCGAGAACGACCGCCGCAAAATCCAGCTGCTGAATGCGTTGCTTCTGTCGATGCCCGGGACGCCGGTTCTGTACTACGGCGACGAGATCGGCATGGGCGACAATTTCTATCTCGGCGACCGGGATGGGGTGCGGACACCCATGCAATGGTCGGCCGACCGTAACGGCGGATTCTCGAAGGCAGATCCACAACAGCTCTATCTGCCGCCGATCATGGACGCCAACTACGGCTACCAGACCATCAATGTCGAAGCCCAGCAGAGGGACCCGTCGTCTCTGTTGAACTGGACGCGGCGGATGATCCAGGTACGCAAGACGCACGCCGCCTTCGGCCGCGGGAGCTTGACCTTTCTCTATCCGCGCAATCGCAAGATCTTGGCGTTCCTGCGGGAGCATGAGGGCCAAACCTTGCTCTGTGTGTTCAACCTCGCACGCTCCGCGCAGGCAGTAGAGCTCGATCTGTCCGCCCATGCCGGTGCGGTGCCGGTCGAGTTGACCGGCAACTCCGCCTTTCCGCCTATCGGCGATCTGACCTACATGCTGACGTTGCCGGCCTACGGCTTCTACTGGTTCATCCTCGCAGGTGAGGAAGAAGAGCCGCGCTGGCATGTGGCGCCGCCGGAAGTCGCGCCGGATTACATCACGCTCATTGCGTCGGATGGCTGGCAGAGCGTATTCACCGATCGCCAGAAGAGACTCATGGAGCAGGAAGTCCTGCCCGGCTTTGTCGCGCGGCAACGGTGGTTCGGCGCAAAGGACGCCACGTCGCTTCGCTTCGACTCGCGTCCCTTGGCGACGTTCGAAGGCACGCTTGGCAGCTACCCGCTGGCTGTCTGCGCGGCCTCGATGGCGGAGAGTGACAGCCAAGCTTACTTCCTGCCGTTCTCGGCCAAATGGGGGAGCGACAATGTCCGGGTCGGCGCGCCCTTGCTGCCCTTTACCCTCGCTAAGCTGCGGTCGGGCTCGAAAGTCGGCGCCCTGATCGATGCCGCCAACGACCAGGACTTCATTCGCGATGTCGCCTGGGCGATGGGTGAGAACAAAATCATCGATGCGGAGGACGGGAAGGTCGTGTTCTCCGCAGGTCCGGACTGGGTGCCTGTTCCAGAGGACGCCCCGATCCGTGCGGTCGGCGGTGAGCAAAGCAATGTGTCGATCATCATTAACGAACGCATCATGCTCAAGATCTACCGTCGTCTTCGTGCCGGCACTCAGCCCGAGCTCGAGATTGCGCGTTTTCTTACTGAGGTTGCCCGCTACCCCAACACACCGGAGTTTCTCGGCGCGGTGGAATACGTGACCGACACAGGCGAGCATACCGCGCTGGCGATCGCGTTCTCCTTCGTGCAGAACCAGGGCGATGCGTGGGCGGCGTTGGTTGATGGACTCGACCGGTCGCTTGAGGATCTCACGTTGCGCCAGGACAAGAAGGCGACCGTCGAGAGCGATCTGGAGCGGCTGTACACGTTCCCGCTCGATCTCGCTGCACGGCTCGGCAAGAGAACGGGCGAGATGCATCGAGCGTTCGCAACGCCGACCGACGATCCGGCCTTTGCCAGCGAACCCATTTCGGAGGACGACATTTCGAAATGGGCCCAAACGCTGCGTGACGAATCAGGCCGTGTCCTTGGCGAACTTGAGAAAAAGATGGTCGCGCTTCCCGAGGCGGCGCGCCATCACGTGGCGACCTTGCTCGGCGTGCGGGAGGCGCTCGCTGACCGCATCGCCGCAATCGGCGCCACGGCACCACTCGGAGTTAAGACGCGCATTCATGGCGATTATCATCTGGGACAAGTCCTCGTCTCCAAGGACGATGTGATCATCATCGACTTCGAAGGCGAACCGCGCCGCAGCCTTGCCGAACGACGCGAGAAGAGTTCGCCGTTGCGCGACGTTGCCGGCATGCTGCGCTCGATTGACTATGTGGCGTCCGCCGCCGTCGATCGTTTTGCCACGCGGAAGGGGGAGTTGTCCGAGCAGGTCGTGGCGGTGGCTACGGCCTGGCGCAACCGGGCCAGCCGAGACTTTCTGAGCGCCTATCTCGATGCCGTTCAAGGGACGCAGATCTGCCCCGAGGACCGGCAAGCTGCGGAGAGCCTGCTCGACCTCTTCCTGTTGCAGAAAGGGTTCTACGAGATCGCGTATGAGGCAGCCAACCGCCCGCATTGGCTGTCGATCCCCTTGCGCAATGTGATCGACTTGCTGACTGGGACGAGAGCTTACCAAATATGACCAAATCTTCCACGAACGCGCCAACCAAGCCTGCTTGGCGTCCTGAGCAGGCGGAGATCGACGCAATCGCCGCCGCCCGGCACGGCGATCCTTTCGCTGTGCTCGGCCCGCATGCTTGCGGAGACGGCGTGTCCATACGGGTGATGATGCCCGCCGCCGAGCGTGTCGACGTCCTGGACGAAAGCGGCCGCACGCACGCCGCGCTCGAGAAGCTGCACGATGACGGCTTCTTTGCCGGCCTGGTCGAGGGCGCCTCGGTGGACACACCCTATCGCCTGCGCTTCACGAAAGGCGAGGCACAATGGGAGGAAGAAGACGCCTATCGCTTCCCGCTGTTTCTGGGCGAATTGGATGTGCATCTTCTGGCGGAAGGCACGCATCGCCGCCTTTATGAAAAGCTCGGCGCGCATCCCGTCACTTTGGCGGGGGCCGAGGGCGTCGTCTTTGCCGTATGGGCTCCCAATGCGCGCCGCGTCAGCGTGGTCGGCGATTTCAACGGATGGGACGGCCGGCGCCATCCTATGCGAAAGCGTCACGAGGCCGGTGTCTGGGAGCTGTTCATTCCGGGTGTCCAGCGTGGCGCTTGCTACAAGTATGAGATCATCGGCGTCGACGGGACCAAGCTACCGCTGAAGGCCGATCCGTTGGCCTTTGCCGCCGAGGTGCCGCCTTCCACGGCCTCGCGCGTGCATGGGCTCGTTGCCCATGAATGGGGCGACGATGAATGGGTGGCCACCCGGGGAGGGCTCCAGGACCGTTCCGCGCCAGTATCCATCTACGAGGTGCATCTCGGGTCTTGGCGCCGTGGCGAAGGAAACAGCTTCCTCGACTACGATCGTCTTGCGGACGAACTCATTCCTTACGTGCGCGATCTTGGTTTCACCCATATCGAACTCTTGCCGATCAGCGAGCATCCTTTTTCAGGCTCGTGGGGGTATCAGCCCGTCGGACTCTTTGCCCCCACCTCCCGGTTCGGGGATCCGAACGGTTTTGCGCGCCGGCTTGGCCCGCTTCGATGGGACCGCGCTCTATGAGCACGAGGATCCCAGGCTCGGCTTCCACAAAGACTGGAATACGCTGATCTACAATTTCGGCCGGCAGGAAGTTTCGAACTTCCTCGAGTCGAACGCGCTGTTCTGGCTCGACCGCTATCATGTCGACGGCCTCCGTGTGGATGCCGTGGCTTCCATGCTTTATCGCGATTACAGCCGCGATCCGGGTGAGTGGGTGCCGAATGTCCATGGCGGGCGCGAAAATCTCGAAGCGGTCAGTTTTCTCCGCGATATGAACACCCACGCCTATGGTGATTTCCCGAGCACGATCACCGTTGCCGAGGAATCCACCGCCTGGCCCGGCGTGTCTCGGCCAGTAGACGTCGGCGGTTTGGGCTTCGGCTACAAGTGGAACATGGGGTGGATGCACGACACGCTGTCGTACATGGAGCGCGATCCCATGTACCGCAGCTACCACCACAACGAGATGACCTTCGGCCTCGTCTACGCCTATTCGGAGAATTTCATCCTGCCGCTGAGCCACGACGAGGTCGTCCATGGCAAGGGATCGCTACTCACGAAGATGCCGGGCGACCGCTGGCAGCAGTTCGCAAACCTCAGAGCCTATCTCGCATTCATGTGGACCCATCCCGGCAAGAAGCTGCTATTCATGGGTGGCGAGTTCGGTCAGGAACGCGAATGGAACCACGACCAGTCCCTCGATTGGCACCTGCTGGCGGACCCGTCTCATCGCGGCATTCAGTCGTTGGTGCGCGACCTCAACGCGCTTTATCGCTCAATACCGGCCTTGCACGAGCTCGACTGCGAGCCGTCTGGCTTTGAGTGGGTCGATGGCGGCAATACGCAGCAAAGCCTGCTGTCGTATATTCGGAACGGCAAGTCCGGGAGCGGACGCGCATTGGTGGTCTGCAACTTCACGCCCCAGGTTCACCATGGTTGTCGGTTCGGCGTTCCCGCAGCCGGCCGCTGGGTCGAAAGGCTGAACTCCGATAGCAAAGCCTACGGAGGCTCCAATGTCGGTAATCTCGGTGGCGTCGAGGCCGAGAAGCAGAGCGCGCACGGAAGACCATACTCCGTGGAGATCACCGTGCCGCCCTTGGCCACAATCGTTCTTGAGCACGTCGATGAGTAGGGTCGTGCAATGAGCCGCCGCAACAACGCGGGAAATCCATGAGCAAAAATTTCGCCGTCGAGCGAAGTTGGGGCGCTGAGATCTTGCCCGCCGGCGGCGCGCGGTTTCGACTCTGGGCACCGGCGCATGAGACTGTGTCGCTCGTTGCCATGCCGAGCGGCGCGGCGCAGGACATGGAACGCGCCGGTGACGGCTGGTTTGATTTGTCTACGGATCTGGTGAAGCCCGGCGAGGGATATCTGTTCGAGCTTCCAGGCGGCATGCGAGTGCCCGATCCCGCGGCTCGGGCGCAGGTCGATGACGTTCACGGACCATCGAAGCTCGTCGACCCGCGCGCCTATGACTGGCAGAACCCGGACTGGCGTGGCCGGACATGGGAAGACGCGGTCATCTACGAACTGCATACGGGTACGTTCACGGCAGACGGTACCTTCGGCGGAGTCGAGAGTAAGCTCGATTATTTGGTCGCGTTGGGTGTTTCCGTGCTGGAACTCATGCCCGTCGCCCAGTTCGCCGGCAATCGCGGCTGGGGTTACGACGGCGTCTTGATGTACGCGCCGCATATCGCCTATGGCGGCCCGGACGCGCTGAAGCGCCTCGTCGATGCCGCGCACGCGCGCGGGCTCATGGTATTCCTCGACGTGGTCTATAATCACTTCGGACCCGACGGGAACTACCTCCATTCCTATGCGCCGGACTTTTTCGACGACACGCGCCATACGCCGTGGGGCGCCGCCATCGCCTATGAGCGCCCGCCTGTTCGCGCTTACTTTGTCGAGAACGCACTGTATTGGCTCGAGGAGTACCGCTTCGACGGGCTGCGCCTCGATGCAGTCGATCAACTCCGTGACGACAGCCTGCTGTTGGATATCGCCAAGACGGTGCGCGGCCGCATCACGGATCGCCATGTGCACCTGACCACCGAAGACGAGCGCAATGTCACCTTCTTGACGGAGCGAACCGACGGCGAAGCCAAATTCTATTCGGGGGAGTGGAACGACGATTTCCATCACGCCGCTCATGTCATCGCCGTTGGAGAATCCGACGGCTACTATCATGACTATGTCGACGCACCCGTTACCGATCTCGCCCGCGCGTTGGCGGATGGGTACGTCTACCAGGGCGAGCCGTCGCCTTTTCGCGACGGTGAGAAGCGCGGCGAACCGAGCGCATGCCTGCCCCCATCCGCCTTTGTCGACTTTCTGCAAAATCACGATCAGGCCGGTAACCGCGCCTTCGGGGACCGTTTGTCGAGCCTTGCCGAGCCTGACGCCATCGAGGCGTTGACGGCCGTTTTGCTACTCGCTCCACAGACGCCGCTGCTCTTTATGGGCGAGGAGTGGGGCGAAACGCGGCCGTTCCAATACTTCACGGATTTCGAAGGCGAGTTGGCAGCGCAAGTCCGTGAGGGGCGGCGCAACGAATTTAGGAAATGGCGGGTCTTCGCCGACCCAAAGAGCCGGGAGCAAATTCCCGATCCGAATGCAATGAGCACGTTTGAAGCATCGCAGCTCGATTGGGCCAAGGCGGGACACGCGCCGTACCGGGAGCGTCTTGCTTTCGTGTCGCATCTTCTCAACGTCCGGCGCGAGAAGATTGTCCCTCTGATCTCGAGCATTCCCGGCAACGCCGGCACCGTGCTTGGCGCGGATGGACAAGGGCTGTCTGTGTCGTGGAAACTGCTGGATGGTGGCGCATTGACGATGTCCGCCAATCTCAGCGATACGCCGTGGACTCCGCCAGAGGAAAACCGCGAGCGTGCAACGGCAAGCGACCTTATCTACGCGCGTGCGGACGGAGATGCGGGTAAGCGCGATGGTGCGATGCCTGCCTGGTCCGTCGTTATGCGCATCCGGGAAACGCAATGATCATCCCCACGGCGACCTATCGCCTGCAATTCCGCAACGGTATGACGTTCGATCGCGCGGCTGAACTTGCCCCATATCTCGCGCGGCTCGGTGTCAGTCATCTCTATGCGGCGCCGATCTTCAAAGCCGAGCCCGGTTCCACCCACGGCTACGACGTCGTGGACAATCGGGTCATTGACCCAGACCTCGGCGGGATTGAGGGCTTCGATCGCATGGCGGAAGCGCTGCGCGCGGGGGGTATCGGTATCGTCCTCGATTTCGTTCCCAATCACATGCGTGCTTCGACGTACAACCCGTATTGGCGGGATGTCCTCGAATGGGGCGAGGCAAGCGATTGTGCGCAGTTTTTCGACATCGATTGGGATGCGCCCAAGCTGCTGGTCCCGGCGCTAGGGTCCAGCTATGGCGAGGTGCTCGAAGCGGGACAATTCGGCCTGAGCTTCGACCCGCGTGATGGCGGCCTGACCTTCACCTACTACGAACTCAAGCTGCCGCTCACGCCGACGTCCTACGCGCAAGTCCTTATGCGGGCGAACCGCGAGGATTTTGCCGAATGGGCGCGGCGTTTCGCGGTTGCGACGCCGCAGACATCCAATGAGCTCAAACTGGAACTGGCGGAGGCCGCGAAAGACGAAGACACAAAGCAGGCTATTGAGATGGCGCTGCGCGAAGTCGCCGCCGACATCGAGGCGCTCCACGAACTCCATGAGATGCAGGTCTGGCGTCTGACGCTTTGGCGTGCGGCGCGCGAGACGCTGACCTATCGCCGGTTTTTTGAAATCACGGATCTCGTCGGCATCAAGGAGGAGCGTCCACGGGTTTTTGAAGAGATGCATGAACGGCTCTTCGAATTGATCGAAGCGGGCAACATCGACGGCCTGCGTCTCGACCACATCGACGGCCTTGCCGATCCGAAAGCCTATTTCGAGAGGCTGCAAAAGACTATTGGAGAAACAGAACCGTTCTACATCGTCATCGAAAAGATACTCGGTCCCGACGAGGATTTGCGCACCGACTGGCCGGTTGCCGGCACGACGGGGTACGAGTTCATTCGCACTCTCGCGGAGATGTTGACCGACCTGCGCGGCGCCGACGGAATGACACACGCCTACAACGACTTCTTGCAAGAAGAAGTGGATTACGAAGCGCTGATCCTCGAAGCGAAGCGCATGATCTTGATCCGCAATCTTGCCGGTGAACTCGAGCATCTGAAAGACATGGCCGGCGCCATAGCCGTTCGCGGTCTGACGAGCCGCGATTTTGGTAACGACACGCTGCGCCGTGCGATCATTGAACTGGCGGCCGCTCTGCCGGTCTACCGCACCTACGTAGATGTTTCGGGCGCCCAGGATGAGGATCGGGCGATCTTGGCGGCCGCGGCGGACAAGGCAAAAGCATCGCGCCATGTCGAAGACGATCAGGCGATCGATTTTCTTCGGCGCATTCTTGAACTCGATCTTGAGTCGCCGGAGGATCAGGCGCTGGCACTGGAGTTTGCCGTGCGCTTCCAGCAGACGACCGGCCCGGTCATGGCAAAGGCGCTCGAGGACACGGCGTTCTACCGCTATAACCGGCTGATTGCCTTAAACGAGGTTGGCGGCGAGCCCGACCGCTTCGGAGCGCCTCTGGAGGATTTCCATGCATCGATGGCGCGGCGCTTGCGGCGTCAATCGGCCGGTTTGAGCACGACGTCGACGCACGATACCAAGCGCGGCGAAGATGCGCGGGCGAGGCTCTACAGTCTAAGCGAGATGCCGGAAGCCTGGGCAGCGGCGGTCCGCCGATGGACGTTGCTGAATGCGGACTTCCGCACGTCTTCGGACGGCCCGGCCATGCCGGAGCCGGAAGTCGAGTGGCTGTTCTATCAGGCGCTTGCAGGTGCTTGGCCGGCCGATCTTGCCTGGGACGACACAGCCGGGCTCACGGCTCTCGCCGATCGCATGGCCCAGTTCATGTCGAAAGCTGTCCGCGAGGCCAAGACGCATACGAGCTGGACAGCACAGGACGCGGAGTACGAAGCCGCAGTCGAGGGATTTACGCGCGCCGCCTTGGATCCGGCCATGGCAGGGCCTTTCTTGCAAAACTTTGTCGCCATGTGCGGGCCCGTTTTCCTGGCCGGGGCGCTGAACAGCTTGTCCCAAACAGCCATCAAGCTGACCGCGCCGGGTGTGCCCGATATTTATCAGGGCTCGGAGCTTTGGGAGCTGAGCTTGGTCGACCCCGACAATCGGCGCCCGGTCGACTACGACCGCTGCAGAGCGTTGCAGCAAACGATAGCCGATATGGCGCCCGATGCCTTGTTGGCCGACTGGCGCTCCGGTGCGCTCAAGATGAAACTTCTTCACGCCGGCCTCGCTCTTCGCGCCGGCGGTCAGGATCTCTTTGGTGAGGGAACGTACCTGCCGCTTCACGTCGAAGGTGCGGCCGCGGAGAACGTCGTGGCGTACGCGCGCCTCTCTTCTCGCCGCGCCGTCCTCACCGTCGTACCCCGAACGCCCTTGCATCTCCTTTCGGGAGAGAGTTTGCCGCTCGTGCCGCGGGATCGTTGGGGCGATACGGCGGTCAGCTTGCCGCCCGACCTGACAGGCACCCACTGGCGCAATGCCGTCACCGGCGAGATGCATGGCCCGCACGACCGTCTGTCCGTCGGAGAACTGCTACGGGAGTTTCCAGTCGCCTTGCTCGATAGAGTCGAGTAATCACCGGGGCATTCTGCTTCTTAACGGAGCAACGCTGCGGTCGTAGGCATCGAGAGTGTGGAGATCAAAACGAGGCGGTTGCGGCTAAAAGTAGCCCGCCAAAAAGAAACCGACGACCACTACAAGGACGAGTGATCCCGCCAGCACCCAAATCAAGCCAACTCGGCGCGCTTGCCGTGATTCGGTCTCGTTCAAGACGGGCGCATCTGTCTTTCTGTCTTCTTGCATCTTTATCTCCCCCATTTTTGAGTTTTTGATCGCAGCTTAGGCTACGACGTGGACGGCTAAGCGGATCGCTCGACGCTACAGAAATATCAGTCGACGCGAAACCTCAGCCTTCCGCATACATCCCGAATATAGAGTCGTGCGCCATCAATTCTACCCCCCGGTCGTGGTGCTCCAAATTCACCTCGGCTGGCGTGTGCAGCCGACGGCTTCTCTGCTGGCTCAAACCGGCGGTGTATCGAGGATTGCCAATGTAAGCGCCGTGGCAACGACGGCGGTGACGAATACGACAAAGGGCAGGGCGTAGAAGATGAGCCGACGGTGGCCGACATCCAGCCAGCGCTCAAAGCGCCGCGCCCACTCAAACGGATAATCCTTTC
>JARRPE010000073.1:0-6355 GCA_037383205.1 Methyloceanibacter sp. | reverse complement strand
CGCCGTCGGGCTCGGCGATCGTGGATGATATGTCGGTCCACAGAGACAGGTTCGGCGGCGGCGCATCGGTGATGCCGAAGGCGGCCAGAAGTTCGCTGTCCAGCCCTTCGTAGTGATACGCCAGCGGTACGTCGTAGATGCTCGATACGTCCAGTGCCTGAACGACGGCTTCGGGGCGGACGTTACAGAACAGCGCGATCTTGCGCCGTTCGTCGGTTGGCAAGGGCCGGTCCGCGCGGCACAGCAGAATGTCCGGCTGAATACCGATCGAGCGCAATTCCTTGACGGAGTGCTGGGTAGGCTTCGTCTTGAGTTCTCCGGCGCTCGGAATGTACGGCAGCAGCGTGAGATGGACGTAGGCGCTCGTCCCGCGCGGCAACTCGTTGCCGAGCTGGCGAATGGCCTCGAAGAACGGCAGGCCCTCGATATCGCCCACCGTGCCGCCGATCTCGCAGAGGACGAAATCCACGTCCTCGTTGCCGGTTACGACGAAGTTCTTGATGGCGTCGGTGACGTGGGGAATGACCTGGACGGTGGCGCCGAGATAATCGCCGCGGCGCTCCTTGGCGATGATTTCCTGGTAGATCCGGCCCGTGGTGACGTTGTCGGCCTGACGTGCCGGACGCCCGGTGAAGCGCTCGTAATGGCCGAGATCCAGGTCCGTCTCCGCCCCGTCGTCGGTGACGAAGACTTCGCCGTGCTGGTAAGGGCTCATGGTCCCCGGATCGACGTTCAGATAGGGGTCGAGCTTACAGAGGCGCACGCGATAGCCGCGCGCCTGTAAGAGCGCTCCAAGCGCTGCAGAAGCGAGTCCCTTGCCGAGTGAGGAAACCACGCCGCCGGTAATGAAAACGTACCGCGCCATGGGCCTCGACCCTACACCGAGTCTTGGGTCATGCGCAGCCCAAACCTGGCATGAGTGACCTCACGGCAGCGAATTTCCTGTGAGAAACTTGGATCGCAATCAGTTGGACTGCGGAACCTGTGGGCCGGAGGGTGCAGCCGGGGCCGCGGGCGCGGCCGGTTGGCTCGGCTCGGGCACTGCCAGAGGGGTCAACCCGCTCTCGCCGCCGCTCGGTGGAACGATCGAGGGACCGGAGCCCGAGTTGTGGCTCGCCAGGAGCGATAAGGTCAGGCTCGTGGCGAAAAAGCACGCCGCCAGAATGGCCGTCGTCCGTGTGAGAGCATCGCCGGCGCTGCGTCCGGTCATGAAACCGGCTCCACCGCCACCGCCACCGCCGCCGCCAATGCCCAGCGCGCCGCCTTCAGAGCGTTGCAGCAGGATGACGCCCACGAGGGCGATTGCGATCATCACATGGATCAGAAGAATTACGGTGCTCATTGTGTCGCCTTGCTATTCGAAGGCGCTGTCTTATCCGAATCCGCTAGGGCTTGGCTAGCCCCTGCCGTATGGCCGCCTCGTCTTTTGCGATGGCTTCTCCGGCAGCGTCGATTCCGGCCGCGGCGCCGGAAATGCTGTTATCGGCCGGCGAATCTTCGCCGGAAGCGGTGTCCGCACCGTCGTCGATATCGCCTTCGCCCTGGCCTTCGGATGCCTCGAGCACCGCGGCGATTGCGTCGCCTGCCTCGCGCGAGGGGTTACGCAGCGGCATGAGCGACGTGGCCGCGACCCCGGCGACGACATAGGTCGGGACAGGCGGTTTGCGGTCGGGCAGCGACGGCGGCTCGGGCTTGGGAATCTTGATACCGTCAGTACGGCAGCGGAAAGCGACCTTTTCCTCCACGGAAAGATACTCCCGGACCTGCTCGATCTGTTCGTGGTTGTGGAGGTTGTCCTTCACCCAGTCGGGCCCTTTCGTAAGGGCAGCCTGGACCGTGGGCGTCAGAAGCGTCTTTTGCTGGACCCTAAGCGCTTCGCACTCTTCGGCTTCGAGGGGATCGGCCTGAGCGGACCCGTAGGGCACGGCGAACCCGGCAACGAGCAGCATGACTGCGATTGGATGCAGCTTCGTCATCGGCTTCCCAAGCAAACCTAGCCCCCTGCCAGCGTCATCCCGGCAGCATGCAGAACCTTATCCGATTTGCAAGCAGCGACCCAGGGTTTTCCGGGGTCTAATCACGTCCCGCTTTCGGCATAAACCGCCAGAATTTCGCAGAAATCATCCGCCTTCAGACTGGCCCCGCCGACGAGCGCGCCATTCACGTCGGGCACGAAAAGGAGCTCGGCGGCGTTGGATGGTTTCACGGAGCCGCCATAGAGGAGCCGCATGGCGCCCGCTTCCGAATCCCCGAGCATTTGGCCGAGAACCGAGCGGATGAGGCCATGGACCTGGGCGACTTCGGGCGGCGTGGGCGTGAGCCCCGTGCCGATCGCCCAGACTGGCTCGTAAGCCACGACCGTGTTCTCGGCGCGAGCACCTTGCGGCACCGAGCCTTCGAGCTGGCCGCGCAGGACATCGAGGGTATTCCCGTCCCGGTATTGGGCCTCGGTCTCTCCGATGCAGATGATCGCGGTCAGCCCTGCCCGGTACGCCGCAAGAGCTTTTGCGTGCACAAGCTCGTCCGTTTCGCCGTGATCGATCCGGCGTTCCGAGTGGCCGACGATCACGGCCGTCGCCCCCGCATCGGCCAGCATTTCTGCGGAAATGTCGCCTGTATGGGGGCCGGAAGGATGCGGGCTGCAGTCTTGCGCCCCAAGGAGGATAGCCGAGCCATCCAGCACATCCCGGGCCCGGGTCAGCAACGTGGCGGGCGGACAGACCATGGCGTCTGCTCCGGGAATCGGGGCCGCGTCCAGGCGCGCGCGCAGCGCCGTGAGCTCGGACAGCGAACCGCTCAGCCCGTTCATCTTCCAGTTCCCCGCCACCAGCGGCCTGATTCCGGTCACTCTTCCCCCCAACCCGCGCGATTACCTTATCGAAATAGCGCGATTTTCCTTTGCTCGTGCGTGTTGCCGCACCCGCGCTGTCTACCTATGATGCGCGCCGCGCGAAGCGGCCGTACCATCGGACGCCGATGCGCATTTGGCAATTCATGAATAAGAAGGTTTTCGAGGCGTGGCACTCGCTACTTTGCGCAAAGGCGCAGCACGAACGTTAGGTCTGATTCTCGTGGCCCTGCTGGTGGTGAGCTTCGCCATCTGGGGGTATCGCCGACATTTTTACCGGCTATGGCCGGCAGACCCTTATCGAGGTCGGCGACACTGATATCTCCCCGCAGGACTATCAGCGCGCTCAGCAGGACGTCTTGCGCACGATGAGTCAGGACGTGGGCCGAGCCCTCAGCCTCCAAGAGGCGCGCGCCGCGGGTCTCGATCAGCGTGTGCTGGAACGTCTGGTAGGCGGCGCGGCCGTCGACACGCATGCGAGCCATCTCGGTCTCAGCATCAGCGACGAAGCCTTGCTCGAGCAGATCACGAAGGATCCGTCCTTCCAGGACGGCACGGGCAACTTCAGCCCCCTCGCCTTTCAGGCCGCCATGCGCAATATCGGCATGAGCGAAGCGGAGTACCTGCAGACCCTTCGTGAGCAGACGTTGCGGCGGCAGCTGCTGATTACCGTTGGCGAGGTTGCCAGCAGTCCCAAGGCCGTGATCGGCGCGCTGAATCGTTTCAACGAAGAGCGCCGCATTCTGAAATACGTCCTCGTCCCTAAATCAGCGGCTGAAGCCCCCGGCGATCCGACGGAAGAGGATCTGAAGGCGTATTACGAGAATCACAAATCGACCTTCACCCAGCCCGAATACCGGAGGGTCGGCCTCATTGCCGTCACGCCGGAGACCGTGCGGGACGAGCTCAATATCACCGAGGCCGATCTCAAGGCGTCATATGAAGCCAAGAAGGACACCCTGGGCCAGGCCGAGACACGGCGCGTACAGCAGATCGCGCTGCCGAGCAAGGACGAGGCCGACAAAGTGGCCGCCAAGATCGCCTCGGGCACCGACTTCGTCGAGGCGGCGAAGGAACTGGGCTTGAGCGAATCCGACATCGACCTCGGCACCGTGACGAAGAAGGACCTCGCTGATTCCATTGTCGCCGATGAAGCCTTCAAGCTCGAGAAGGACGAGGTCAGTAAGCCTGTCACCGGCAAGCTCGGCGGCGTCGTGCTGCTCCGCGTGACGGAAATCACCCCCGGCAAGATCCCGACCTTCGAAGAGGCCAAGGGCGATATCGAGAAAGAACTCGTCAAGGAGCAGGCTTCGGGCGCGATCTTCGACATGCATGACAAGGTCGAGGACGAGCTTGCTTCCGGTGCGACGCTCGAAGAAACCGCGGGCAAGCTGAAGCTCGACTATGTGGTCGTGGACCAGGTCGATCGGACGGGAAGCAAGCCGGACGGGACGCAACTCGAAGCCCCGGCGCAGAAGGAGCTGCTGAACGGAATCTTCGTGACCGATGCGGGGATCGAAAACGATCCGATCGATGCACGTGACGAAGGCGTCGTGTGGTACGAGGTCTTAGGTGTCACGCCAGAGGCCTTGAAGCCCTTTGACGAAGTTCGCAGCGAAGTCGAAAAGGGCTGGCGTGGTGAAGCCACGCGCAACCAGGTGAAGACCTACACGCAGAAGCTTATCAGTGAGCTGAATAGCGGTTCGAAGACTCTCGAGGACATCGCCACGGATCTGGGACAGGAAGTGCTGCCGACGTCTGCGCTCAAGCGCGACGACATTACGGTCAATGTGCTGCCGCCCGCCGTGCAACAGGCCTTCACGTTGCCGAAGGGTGGCTACGGGTCAGCCGGATCCGGCGTCGAGGAGGGTCGTATCGTGTTCCAGGTCGACGATATCGTCGAGCCGCCGGAAGTCGATCCTCGAGCGCTGAAGCAGTTGGGCGCACGGATTGGGTTGCTCTACAGCGAGGACATCATCGCGGAATATTTCAGCGAGCTCGAGCAGACCTACGGCGTGAAGATCAACCGACCGGCATTGGCGCGGCTGACGGGTACCGGCGAGGAGCCATGAGTTCGGCGCCAGCCTCGGTGACCCCGCCCCTGCCCGATCTCGGCTCGGCGCCGATTGAGCCAGACTTTTCGGAGTTCGCGCGCCTTTACGACGAGGGCGTGCCGCAAGTGGTGTGGACGCGTCTTGTCGCCGATCTGGAAACGCCCGTCTCGGCCATGCTCAAGATCGCCGACGAGCGGCCGAACAGTTTCCTCTTCGAATCCGTCGAAGGCGGGTCCAATCGCGGTCGCTATTCGATCATCGGCTGCGAGCCGGACTTGATCTGGCGGGCGCAGGGCGACAAGGCCGAGATCAATCGCAGCCCGCAGTCGGATCCCAATGAATTCGCACCCGTACAGCAGCCGGCATTGGAAAGTCTCCGGGCGTTGTTGGCCGAATCCAAGATCGCCCTGCCCGATGCGTTGCCGCCCATGGCAGCCGGCATCTTCGGCTTCATGGGCTACAACACTGTGCGGCTGATCGAGAGCCTCCCCGACGGGCCGGCCGATGATCTCGGCCTGCCGGACAGCATTCTCGTACGTCCCACACTGATCGTGATCGTCGACAGTGTAAAAGACGAGCTGTGTGTCGTGACGCCGGTGCGGCCGGCTCCAGGGGTCAGCGCGAAGGCTGCCTTCGCGCGCGCGGGCGAGCGCTTGAACGTGATCGTGGAGCGGCTCGATCAGCCCCTGCCCCACAAGCCGGAACTCGCCGACGACGTGCCCCATCCGGCGCCGCGCGCCATGACGCCGCCGGACGCCTATATGGCCAAGGTCGCGCGGGCGAAGGAGTACATTGCGGCGGGCGATATTTTTCAGGTTGTTCTCAGCCAGCGCTTCGAGGCACCGTTCGAGCTGCCACCCTTCTCGTTGTACCGCGCGTTGCGGCGGGTCAACCCATCGCCGTTCCTGTACTACCTCAACTTCGGGGGCTTTTCCGTTGTCGGGTCGAGTCCCGAGATTCTCGTCCGTGTACGGAAGGGTGACGTTACCATACGCCCCATCGCCGGGACACGGCCGCGAGGCAGCACGCCGGAGGAAGATCAGGCCTTTGCAAAGGATCTTCTGGCCGACACCAAGGAGTGCGCCGAACATCTCATGCTGCTCGACCTTGGGCGCAATGATGTGGGCCGCGTTTCAGAAGTCGGCAGCGTTGAGGTCACCGACAGTTTCTTCCTGGAGTACTATAGCCAGGTCATGCACATCGTCTCGAATGTCGCCGGCAAGTTGTCGTCGAACTACGACTCCGTGGATGCGCTGATGGCGGGCTTTCCGGCCGGCACGGTGTCGGGAGCGCCGAAAGTCCGCGCCATGGAGATCATCGATGAGTTGGAAGAGACGGCGCGCGGAATCTATGCCGGCTGCGTCGGCTATTTCTCCGCCGATGGCGAAATGGACAGCTGCATCGTGCTCCGCACGTCCGTCGTGAAAGACGGTGTCATGTATGTGCAGGCTGG
>JARRPE010000072.1:0-8663 GCA_037383205.1 Methyloceanibacter sp. | reverse complement strand
CACGACCGCCGTGAAATAGGTCATGTGCACCGGAACCGGCTTCTTCAGGCTGACGCGGCTCGTGTCGCCGCTTGCAATCTGCTGACGAACCGTTGCGCTGCTTGTGCCGTTGCTGGCGGACGCACGGTCGGGCTGTGGCCGTAAAGCGCGTTGATGCTCTTCGGATCCTTGAGCCCCCCTTGCGCCGCGCGCGCATATCTCAAAGCAGCGAGACTGATGGCGACTTCCGTCGCGGCCTGGTCTTCCGCCGTGCCCGGCTTGTAGTTGTCTGGTGGCACCGGAAAGGCCGTGGGATCGAGCCCCCAGTTGTCCGCCTGCCTGATAACATTCAAGAGAGCTTCGCCGCGGTCCGAGAAACCGGCGGTCGTCAGCCATAGCGCCGGGCCGGTCCGCGTCCGATAGAACTCCGTGATCGCCGAGAAATCGTCCGCATGCTGCCCTTCCCCGAGGCCGGACTTGTTGAGCTGGACTTTGATCGTATCGGCGATCATCAACTCTTCCGCCGGCGGCCCGGTCTCTTCCTCCTCGACCTGCACGTCGACAGCGCCGGCGCCCGGATGGTCGGGGATCTCGAGAATAACACTGTCGTCGGCGACAGATGGCTGTGGCAGGGAAGCTATCAGAAGGCCGAGCTGGATCGCGAGGGCACATGACCCAAGCCGTTTCAGGATCGCGAATGAAGTACGCCCACGCATCCTACAAACCCCGCTTATGGACCATAGGGTAATCCGGGTTGTCCTATCTGCCAACCACAACTGGTCTGTCCGATTGTCTTGCTCCCAAGAGCCATTTTCAGGTTCGCGGAGTAACGCCTTGATCGGCCCCATAAAAATTGTGCAAAGCAGCGACGCCTTGAAGAACAAGGACAATTGGCTATACTGGGTCGGAGAATTGCGTGACTATTGCGCGAGCACGGAGACGCGCCGGCCTTGTGCCGGACCTTTTTACACCCTATATATACTCATGTTGAGTATATCAGGAGGAGGCCAGGACCGATGGAGTCCGTTCAAATTGGGAGTGAGGCGTGGGAAGCCAAGGCGCAGGCCGTGCTGCCTCCGTCGCTCGTTCCCGATCTTACGTATACGCCCGAAGTGGCACGCGAGACCGCGCATCTGTATGAGCGTGTCGCGCGCGTGATTCCGCCTGTGGAATGGCCTCAGTTCGCCCCTTACGTGAAGGCAATCAACGATCTCAAGCAGGTCCGCAACGCCGTGGTCCTGGCGCACAACTACATGACGCCGGAAATCTTCAACTGCGTCGCCGACGTGGTGGGCGACTCCTTGCAGCTCGCGCGCGAAGCCGCCAAGGCCGATGCCGAGGTCATCGTTCAGTGCGGTGTGCACTTCATGGCCGAGACGTCTAAGCTGCTCAATCCGGACAAGAAGGTTTTGATCCCCGATAGCCGCGCCGGCTGTTCGCTGGCGGAGTCGATCACGGGTGCGGATGTCCGCGCGCTGCGTGAGGCCTATCCGGGCGTGCCCGTCGTGACGTATGTGAATACGTCGGCCGACGTGAAGGCCGAGTCCGACATCTGCTGCACGTCGTCGAACGCCGTGCGCGTGGTCGAGTCCCTTGGCGCGAAACGGGTGATCATGATCCCCGACGAGTTTCTCGCCAAATGGGTGCAGACGCAGACGGACGTCGAGATCATTACCTGGAAGGGCCATTGCGAAGTGCACGAGCGCTTCACTGCCGAGGAGCTTCGCGCCTATCGCGAGAGCGATCCGGGCGTGAAGATCATCGCGCACCCCGAGTGTCCGCCCGAGGTGATCGACGAAGCCGACTTCACCGGCTCGACCTCCGGCATGATCAAATGGGTCGAGGACAATCAGCCCTCGAAGGTATTGCTCGTGACCGAGTGCTCGATGAGCGACAACGTCGCGGTCGGAGCACCGAACACCGAGTTCGTGCGGCCCTGTAACCTTTGTCCGCACATGAAGCGCATCACGCTTCCGAAGATCCTCGATAGCCTCATCTTCATGAAGGAAGAGGTGACCGTCGAACCGTCCGTGGCCGGGCCGGCCCGCGCCGCCGTCGAGCGGATGATCAATCTCAATCACTAACGTGCGCGTCAGCCCGACGTCGAAAGGACAGTGATGACCAACGGCAGCCCATCCTTTGTGCCGAGAAACGCCGCTGACAGCGTCGTTGTCGTCGGCGCCGGCCTTGCGGGTCTCTTCACGGCCCTCAAGCTCGCGCCGCTGAACGTCACCGTCATATCGCCGGCGCCGATCGGGGAAGGCGCGTCCAGCGTCTGGGCACAAGCCGGTATCGCGGCCGCGCTGTCCGAAGGCGACACGCCGGAGGACCACGCGGCCGATACGGTGCGCGCGGGCGCAGGCATCGTCGATGAAGCGGTTGCGCTTCTGATGGCGCGCGAGGCGCGCGCGCGGATCGAAGACCTGCTGCGCTACGGTGTCCCGTTCGACAAAGACCTCGAGGGCAAGTTGACGTTCGGTCACGAAGCGGCGCACCGCACCAACCGTATTCTGCACGTCAAGGGCGACACGGCCGGGCGCTCCATCATGAGCGCCATCATCGCCGCCGTGCGTCAAACGCCGTCCATCACCGTGCTGGAGGGCGTGTCGGCGCGTGACCTTGTCGTCCGCAGGGGCCGTGTCCGGGGTATCGTTCTTGCCCCCACCATGGACGGGTCGCAGACGGACACGTTCGTGCTACCCGCGCGTGCGGTCGTGCTTGCGACCGGCGGCTCCGGTCACCTCTACTCGGTGACCACCAACCCGGTCGAGGCACGTGGCGAAGGTATCGCCATCGCGGCCCGCGCGGGTGCTGCCGTCGCCGATGCGGAATTCGTGCAGTTCCATCCCACCGCGATCGATATTGGCCGCGACCCCGCACCGCTCGCCACCGAAGCCCTTCGGGGCGCCGGGGCGCTGCTCATCAACCGCAAGGGCGAGCGCTTCATGCGCGCCGTCCATGAGGATGCCGAGCTCGGCCCGCGGGACGTGGTCGCGCGCGCCGTCCATCGCGAAGTCGTCAGCGGGCGCGGTGCCTTTCTCGATTGCCGGCCACTCGGTCCCGGTATCGCCGAGGCGTTTCCCACGGTGTTCGCCACCTGCCGCTCGGCGGGGATCGACCCGGCGCACGAACCCATTCCGGTGGCGCCGGCGGCGCACTATCACATGGGCGGCGTCCTGGTCGACGTCCAAGGCCGCAGTACTGTCGATGGCTTGTGGGCCTGCGGCGAGGTGACATCGACTGGCGCCCATGGCGCGAACCGTCTCGCCTCGAACTCGCTTCTCGAGGCCGTCGTGTTCGGCGCACGCGTCGCCCAGGACATTGCCGCCGCCCTGCCGCCGCTGCCGCCTCAGGACGTGCACGCGGTCGCGCGCGCCAGTACCAAGATCTATCGGAACGACGTCGCGGAGCGGACGCTTCGCGAAACCATGTCTGCCAACGTGGGTGTTGTCCGCGACGCTGAAGGGCTCTCGGAGACCCTTGGCACCATCATCACCCTCGAGCGGGAGAACCAGGGTGACCCGCAGCTTGCGAATATGCTCACGACAGCCAAGTTCGTGGCTTCGGCGGCCTTTGCGCGGACCGAGAGCCGTGGAGCGAACTTCCGCAGCGATTACCCTGCGTCCGACGAGGCACAGGCCCGGCGGAGCGTCCTGACCCTGGCACAGGCCGATGAGATCGCGCGCGCGGCTGCCGGCGTCGCCAGTCCGCCACGCCTGCGCGTCGTCAGCCAGGGCTAGGCCCTGATCCGCGCAAGCGGAATCTCACCTTGAGGGGCGCCCCATGAATAACCCAAAGAACAGCCCGAAGCCGATCACCCCGTTGCCACGGCATCTCGTCGAGAAAGCCGTGCGCGAGGCGCTCGCAGAAGACCTCGGCCTTCCGGGCGACATCACGACCGATCCCATTATTCCGGACGATGCGCATGGCGCCGCGGCGATCGTCGTCCGCGCGCCTGCTCGTGTCGCGGGGCACGATCTTGCGGAAGTGGCCTTCCGCGCGCTCGATGCTAATGTGGTCTTCACACGGCTCATAAACGATGGCTGCACCGCTGAGGCAGGAACCGCGATCGCCCGTTTGGAAGGGAGCACCCGCGCGCTGTTGACCGGCGAGCGGACGGCGCTGAACTTTCTTGGCCGCCTATGCGGTATCGCGACCCTGACCGCCGCATACGTTGCCGCCGTCGACGGCACCGGCACGCGGATCGCCGACACACGTAAGACGACCCCCGGCTTGCGGGGGCTCGAGAAATATGCCGTCCGCTGCGGCGGCGGCGTGAACCATCGCTTTGGCCTCTACAATGCGGTGCTGGTCAAGGACAACCACATCGCGGCCGCGGGCGGGATCGGCGCGGCCCTGTCGCACCTGCGCGCGCGGGGCGGTCATATGGTCAAGGTCGAAGTGGAGGTGGACACGCTGGATCAGCTGCGCGAGGCGCTCACCTTCCCGATCGACGCGGTGTTGCTGGACAACATGGATCTGCCGACGCTGAAGGAGGCCGTGGCGCTTGCACAAGGCAAGGTGCTGACGGAAGCGTCTGGCGGCGTCACGATGGAGACGGTCGGGGAGATCGCGTAGAAGGGCGTCGACTTAATCTCAGTCGGAGCTCTTACTCACTCGCCCCGTAACCTAGACTCATCACTTGAGTGGGAGCGGTAGCGCTCGTTCCGGTTACGGCATCGACCGAGCCTGTCACGGCTTGAACGGCCCATGCGAGAGACGTCGTCGGCAACTCCTCGCTGGCCGTCTCGCCCTCTTCACCGGACTCCTCGCTCAGCGAGGCCTCGACCAGGTAAGGCTGCTCGCCGCGCTTCTTGTAGAAGATGTGCCGGCCGATCTTGTCGATCTTGTTCATGCGGTACGACCAACGGGGGCGCACGTAATCCGCGTGATAGAACGTCGAGTAGCCGACTTCCGGCAGCCAATGCTCACCCGCCATGAAGCTCTTGGAGAGCTCTTGAGCACGCGCCCAGAGGGCCTTGTCACGCGGATTGTCGGATTGGCCGTCGCAGGTAAAGGAGAACTGGCAACCTTTGCGGTACTGGCCCTGATAGACGACGCCGCAGATGGTCTGCGGGAACTTGGGGCTGCGGACGCGGTTGAGGATCACTTGCGAGACGGCGATTTGCCCCTTGAGCGGCTCGCCACGCGCTTCGAAGTAGATGGCGGTGGCCAGGCAATGGCGCTCGCGTTCTTCGAACTCCGCCTGCGTCTCGCCCTTGTAGCGGAACTTCAGCGCCTCTTCCGAGGGGCGATAGGCAATGTCGTAGGGGTCGGGCCGGAAGCCATCGACCTCGTAGTTCGCATCGAAAAGCGCGGCATATCCGGCCGTCGGGAGGACGGCGCTGCCGATGTCCTGGTCCGCAGGCGGAACGAAGGCGACCGGAACGACGGCGCCACCCTCGTCGTCGTCCTTTTCGGTGAAGAACCCCGGCAGCGCTGGCAATTTCGCGATGCTGGCCATGACCGAGGGCCTGGCCGGCTTAGAGGCGGATACGGCAAAGCGATCCGCGCGAGGGCCCTTGCCGTCTTCATAGAACAGCCGGGAAGCAGCCGTCGAAACCTCTCTGGGCTCGGCGTCGTCTTCGGTCCGAATGGCAGTGGAAATAGTGCCCGGCGCGGGCAGAAACAGCTCAACCTCGGTGCCGAACAGGCTACCGTACGCGGCTGCGTAACCCACACCTATGCACGGGAGCGATACGAGCGCAGCGGCGGCGTACCACATCCGACGAAAAACGCGTCGGCCCATTATCCCTCCAAGGTCCCCGTACGGTAGGCTTGCCAACTGCCCGCCTTAGCGAGCGTCCCCGTGGACAGCCTTCCGAAACTTCTTACCCCGTTCAAACGTGCGGACGAACCGCGCGTTCCAAGAAGCGTCCCCAAAACTGGGGCATCCCCAAAATTTTCCAAGCTGCTGGCTGGAAGATGACCGGCTGAAAACCGGTGCGTAGCCCCCCTGCCGGATTGAGCCCGGACCTCGTTGTTTGCCTTAACGAGCAGTGTTTATTCTAGATCAATCTGTGCATATCGGCAACGCCCAACACTTTCGGCGCAGACTGGCTAACGATCCGTTACTGCAAGGTTTTTCAAGGCTGCCTGGGCCGCGGCAAGGCGCGCGACGGGCACCCGGAAGGGCGAACAGGACACGTAACTCAGCCCAATTTTTTCGCAAAAAACAATGGTTTCCGGGTCGCCGCCATGCTCGCCGCAAATGCCGATCTTGAGATCCGGACGGACGGCCCGACCGCGCTCCACGCCGATTTCCATGAGTTCTCCGACCGCGGCGTCGAGCGTCATAAATGGATCGTGGTTAATGATCCCTTTGTCGGCGTATTCCCCTAGGAAACGGCCCGCGTCGTCGCGGCTGAGGCCGAATGTGGTCTGGGTCAGGTCGTTGGTTCCAAAAGCGTCGTCTCGCGTTCCTTCTCTACCGCACGCGCCGTCTCGGCGATGCGTTCCTTGATGATGTCCAGCTCCCGCTTGGTGGCCACGAGCGGCACCATGATCTCGGGCCGGACGCGATCATGCAGCTCCTTCCCGGACTCGATCGCGGCCTCGAAGATCGCGCGTGCCTGCATGTCGACGATCTCCGGATAGGAGACGAGCAACCGCGCCCCGCGCTGGCCGAGCATGGGATTGAACTCGCTAAGGACGGCGATGCGCCGCTTGAGACGCTCGATGCTGACGCCCATGGCCTGCGCCACGTCGGCGATCGCATCTTCCTCATGCGGCAGAAACTCATGGAGCGGCGGATCGAACAGCCGGATCGTCACCGGCAGGCCCGCCATGATCTCGAAGAGCGCGATGAAGTCCTGGCGTTGCTCCGGCAGGAGTTCGGCGAGCGCGGCGTGACGCGCTTCCTTCGTTTCCGCCAGAATCATCTCCCGCATGGCGACGATGCGGTTGTCCTGGAAAAACATGTGCTCTGTCCGGCACAGACCGATGCCCTCGGCGCCGAAGTCCCGCGCGTGCCGGGCATCGGCGGGCGTGTCCGCGTTCGCCCGCACGTCCATGCGCCTGAAGTTGTCGGCCCATTCCATCAGCGTGGCGAAGTCGGGAGACAGCTCAGGCTGCCGCATGGTCACGCGGCCTTTGATGATTTTTCCGGACGAGCCGTCAATGGTGACGATGTCGCCCTTGCGCAGCACCGCGCCCCCCGCTTCCATCGTCTCCCGTTCGAGATCGATATGGGCGGCCGCGGCCCCGGCCACGCAGGGCCGGCCCATGCCACGCGCCACCACGGCCGCGTGGCTTGTCATGCCGCCGCGCGTCGTCAGAATGCCCGCTGCCGCATGCATGCCTTGCACGTCCTCGGGCGACGTCTCGATGCGCGCCAGAATGACCGTGTGCCCCTGGCTCTTCATGTGAACCGCTTCATCCGCATCGAAAACGATCTCGCCGGACGCCGCGCCCGGCGATGCGGGCAGGCCCTTCGCCAAAACCGTCATGTCGGCATTGGGATCGAGCGTCGGATGCAGCAACTGATCGAGCTGCGACGGGTTGATGCGCATCACCGCTTCTTCCCTGGTGATGATGCCCTCGCCCGCCATATCGACGGCGATCTTCAGCGCCGCCTGGGTGGACCGCTTGCCCGTGCGCGTCTGCAGCATGAAGAGTTCGCCCGCCTCGATGGTGAACTCGATGTCCTGCAAATCGCGGAAGTGCCGCTCCAAGGCGGCGCAGTTTTCCCTCAGCTTGGCGAAAGCCTCCGGCATCACCGCTTCGAGAGACGGCTTGCCGTTGCCGTTGGCGGCGCTGTCCTGCTCCGTCAGCGGTTGCGGCGTGCGAAGCCCTGCGACCACGTCCTCACCTTGCGCGTTCAGAAGAAACTCGCCGAACAATTCGTTCGCGCCCGTGGACGGATTGCGGGTGAAAACGACGCCGGTGGCGCTGTTGTCGCCCTTGTTGCCGAACACCATGGTCTGGACGGTGACGGCCGTGCCCCAATCATCGGGAATGTCATGCAGCCGACGGTAGGCGATGGCCCGCGCGTTCTGCCAAGAGCCGAACACGGCGGCGATGGCGCCCCAGAGCTGGTCACCCAGACTCTGGGGAAAGTGCATGCCGAGCTCTTTCTCAACCAGCGCCTTGAAGCGGGCGACGATCTCAAGCCAATCCTCCGCCTTAAGCTCGGGATCGAGCTCGTAGCCCTTCAGCGCTTTGTAGTTCTCGAGAATATCCTCGAACAGGCCGTGATCGAGGCCGAGCACCACGTCGGCATACATCTGGATGAAGCGGCGATAGGTATCGTAGGCGAAGCGCCGGTCGCCAGTCCGGCGGGCAAGGCCCTCGACGGTTTCGTCGTTGAGGCCGAGGTTGAGCACCGTGTCCATCATACCCGGCATTGACGCCCGCGCGCCGGAGCGGACGGACACGAGCAACGGATGATCCACGTCGCCGAATTTCGCGCCGCTATAGGCGGCCATCCGAACGAGGGCCTCGTCCACCATGGGTCTCAGTTCTTCGGGGAGCTTGCGGCCGTTCTCGTAATAGGCCGAGCAAACATCCGTTGCGATGGTGAAGCCGGGCGGGACGGGCAGACCGATACGCGACATCTCGGCGAGATGCGCGCCCTTGCCGCCAAGTCGGTCCGTGTCCGCGGCGGAGCCATCGGCGTGTCCACCGCCGAAGCTGTACACCCATTTGGGCGCTTGTTCCGCCATTTGCGGCCTCGCCTCCTCATC